>JAISRW010000175.1 GCA_031273405.1 Treponema sp. | reverse complement strand
TGGTCGTTCAGCTCCGTTCCTGGAGGAATCACGGCTCCAGCGATCTGGAAAATGCCGGTATGATCTACTATCAGGACCGGGAATTGAAGGGGGATTACGGCGAAAGGCGTTTTACTTTTTACCGGGCGGCCCTTCTCCTGGGCTATAAACTGCGGTAAACCGTTGCGGTTTACCGCGAAAGATGCCGATAATGATAAAAACGGTAAATTTCATTTGACAGATCCTATTATTATTTGCTATAGTAGGGGGTATTGAAAGGAGAAATGAGTGGCGTCGGTCCATGAGTATAAACGATTTGAAAACAACCTTGTTCAACGCGTAAAAAACGGAGCTTTGATTGTTGCCGGGTGGTTTGGTTCATTTTTCCGCGCCCTGGGCAGAACGGTAACCCGGCGCTATACCGTGGTTTTTGTTCCTCATTCGGAAAAGAAAGTCTATAATCTCCATGTTACGGTTTTATCAATTTTGTGCTTTTTTTTCGTTCTCGCCGGTATTTTGGGGGTGTTTTTCTGGTACGGGGCTTCCTACAATAGTACCCGTGGCACCCTGGCCGACAAGGATACCCGCTTAAAGGATACCCAGGCCAGCCTGGATCAGCTGAGGGATGAAATTACCCGGCTTTTGCGGGAAGCCAGGACTTTTGAACCCGCCTTATCCGGCACCCTTTCCACTTTAGGGGTCGATGTAAAGGGCTCCGGCGGTTCAGCGGTGAGCTCCGGCGGGGATTTGTCCAGCTTCTTCGATATTAACGAGACCCCCGAAGGGGTGCTTCAGGAAGTTGAAGAATTGAGGCACTTGACGGGACTGCTCTCGGCGGCTGCCGGGCCGGTCCGCGAAATAGGCACCCTGCTGGATTCCCAGAACGCCCTGCTCACGGAAATTCCCAGCATCTGGCCCATCAGGGGCGGAATCGGCCATATTTCCATGTATTTCGGTCAAAACGAGAATCCCTTTACCGGCCAGTATTACATCCATAAGGGCATAGATCTTTCGACATACCGCCAGGGAGACCCTATCGTGGCTACCGCCGATGGGCAGGTGGTGTCGGTGGAATTTGACCAGGGCGGTTTCGGCAATAATGTTATTATCCGGCACAAGCACGGCTTTTATACCCGGTACGGCCACATGCTGTCATTCAAGGTCCATGCGGGCCAGCGGGTCCAGCAGGGCGAAGTGATAGGCTACATCGGCAATACGGGGCTTTCTACCGGGCCTCATGTGCATTACGAGGTTCATATCGGTTCGGATGTGGTAGATCCCTATAAATATCTCAATGTCCGTTCCAGCATCGCCAAACCTGGCCGTTAGTTAAGGGCAGCATATGGCCGCCGACAAGGGTGAAGATTTTTCCATTAATACTATCATAGGCCCCGGAACCAGTGTCTCCGGCGACATTGAATCCGGGGGGTTTACCCGGATAGATGGTAATATCCGGGGGGATGTAAACGCCCGGGGCAGGGTGATAATCGGCGAAAACGCCCGGATGAAAAGCAACGTCAGCGGGACCTTTGTTACCGTGGGCGGGGTGGTTTTCGGCAATGTATTGGCCAGCGAAAGGCTCGTCATCCTTGCCACGGGTCTCATTATGGGGGACGTAATTACCCGGCGAATCCAGGCAGACGATGGCTGCCTCGTGCACGGCAGGATACGGGTATGCCGTACCGAAGAAGCGTGGAGCAAGGCCCTCTCTGAATACCGGGATATTCTGGCGTTTATAAAACATGGATAAGGTTGATTTTTCCAATAATCCCGCGGCGCTTCTCAATTCATCGATATATGGCGGAGTAAAGGGGGGGGCAAAAAAGGCCGGAAAAAAACCGGAACTCCGGAAAGGCCGGAACGTGAAATTTCAGGAGATCCTGGAACAGTCCGCCGCGGATTCCCCGCTTTCCCTGGCCCCCCTGACGGATACCGCCCCTTCGGAAGAAACGGTCCAGGAACTGCTTGACGCGGTTCGCAGCGCCGGGGATGATCTGAGGCAGCGCCCTGTGGCTGATGAAATCCTCAAGTACAAAAAGGCGGTGCGGAATTTCCTTCATTATGTAGTACAGAACGGCTATACTGTGGAAGAACAGAACGGCATCCCCAACGCGCAAAAGCCGGGCTATAAGGGCTCCCTCTGGGACCCAGCGGCCAAACAGGCCAAGGCTTTTCATATTGTCCAGGTGGTAGACCGGAAGCTCGACGGGCTTGCGGCGGAAATTCTGGCGGGCCAGGTTACCCAGTTGGAACTGCTGGCAAAACTGGAGGAGATCACCGGCCTCCTGGTTGATTTGGTATCATAAGGCGGGAAAATCATGGGTGATTCGGATAATTATGAAGATATGCTGAGCAGCGAGGAAATGGATGAGGAGTTTTCCGAACTGGAAGATAACCCTGGGGAAGTTGAAACCTCCTCGGTGATTACCGGAGAAGGGATTGAAGCCATCAACCCGGACAAGCCGGTTTACCGGCTCAGACTGCTCTATTCAAACGAGACCTTTTTGGCGGTGTGGCCCGGGGATATATTGGGCTCCGGCAGCATGGTCCTGGTGCCTACCCGCTACGGCAAGGATTTGGCCCAGATCATCGGCCCCATCCAGAGTCACAACTCCCAGCCGCTTTCGGAAATCGCCCGCATCGAAAGGGTTGCTACGATGGAGGATCTGGAGAAGGCCAAATACCACAAGGACAACGAAAGAGACGCCTTTCAGATTTGCAGGGAAAAGATCGAGGATCATAACCTGGAAATGAAGCTGGTTTCGGTGCATTTCCTTCTGGAGGAGTCCAAGATCCTCTTTTTTTTTACCGCCGAAAATCGTGTAGATTTTAGGGAACTGGTTAAGGATCTGGTGGGTATTTTCAAGACGAGGATAGAACTGCGCCAGATCGGTGTGCGGGATGAATCCAGGGTTGTCGGCGGAATGGGTGTCTGCGGCCGGTGTTACTGCTGCCACGCCATCTCGGATAGGCTCAAGCCGGTGTCCATCAAAATGGCAAAGGATCAGAATCTATCCCTCAACTCCATGAAGATCTCCGGGCCCTGCGGACGGCTTCTTTGCTGCCTCGCCTACGAACATCTTTTTTACTCCGAGCAGCGCCGCCTTATCCCTCCGGAAGGCTGCAAGATATCCTGGGACGGCGCGTTGTGGAAGGTTGCGGAAGCCAACGTGGTCCTGGGCAAGATCAGGCTTACCGCCGAGGACGGCCGGGTTGTCTGCTTCTCTTCGCCGGATTTTGAAAAAGTCGACGGCCGGTGGAGCGTCAGGCCGGGGGCAGGGATCCGGAATTGAAAAACCCCCGCATCTTTTGGAGATCCTTCTGGTTCAAAGAATAATAGACCCATTTGCCGTTTTTCCGCCTGTTTACAAGACCGCAGCCGCAGAGAATTTTCATGTGGTACGAAAGGGTGGGCTGGGAAATTTTCATATCCTTCTTTATGGTCGAGGCGCACATCTCCCCTTCTTTTCCAGATGAAAAAAGTAGATCCATAATATAAAGCCTGTTTATGTCCGAGAGGGCTTTGAATATTTCGATATGGCTATCATAAGTGTTTTTCATCGTTCTCCAACTTCAACATCCTCTAATTTCAATTTATTCTTATATAGAAAAATTCCCTTGCGCTAAAATAGGAATCAATGTGTTTTATTTGGATAATTAGCCGAGGCGGTTCTAAAATGTCAGATTTTGGAACCGGCTCACGTTTATGATGTTGAGCCTGCGGCCCTTGTAAATTCCGGTGGATTTTGTATAGTTGTAATATGCCGATAAAAATACCCCCCACTCTGCCTGCCTATAACGCCCTTAGCGAAGAGAGGGTCTTTGTCATAACTGATGACCGGGCGGCGCACCAGGATATACGGCCTCTAAAAGTAGCTATTGTTAATCTTATGCCTACCACGGTGGATACGGAGATTCAGCTCCTGAGGCTTCTGGGGAATACGCCCCTCCAGGTGGATATAACCTTCCTCAGAATGGGAACTCACGAGTCCCGGAACGCGCCGCCGGGGCACCTGGAAAAATTTTACCTTAGCGCCGAGGAGATCATATCCCTGGACATACGTTTTGACGGGCTTATCATCACCGGAGCGCCAGTGGAAACCCTGGGCTTTGAAAAGGTGGACTACTGGAACGAACTGGCGGCCATTATTGATTATTCGGTGACCCATGTCTGGTCGGCTATGCACATCTGCTGGGGCGCCCAGGCGGGGCTTTACCGCCGCTACGGAATCCCCAAGAAGGAACTGCCCCAAAAACTTTTCGGCATTTTTCCCCACCAGGTGAACGAACGGCATTCTCCCCTTTTTCGGGGGTTTGACGACGAATTCCTAGCCCCCCAGTCCCGCCACACCGCCTGCGACAGGGATGCCGTCGCCGCCGAGCCGGCCCTGACCATACAGTCCGAAACCGAAGAAGCGGGCATATTCATCGTTACCGCCAGAGAGGGCCGGGAAATCTACGTCACCGGCCACCTGGAGTACGACCCTCTCACCCTGGACAGGGAATACCGCCGAGACCTGGCCAAAGGCCTCCCCATAGGCCTCCCGAAAAATTACTACCCCAAAGACGATCCCTCCCTTGCGCCGGTAGTCCGCTGGCGGGCCCATGCCCACCTTTTCTTTTCCAACTGGCTCAACTATGTGTACCAAGGGACGCCCTATAACCTGAAGGAATTGGGTTAGAAGGATCTTTTTGCGGGGTTTTAGCGTTTTAGGTATTGACTTTTAGTCCCGGATAATATATCATACTAAGCCCCTAGGTATTATAATTGTTTAAGGAGATCTATCATGGCTGAGAAAAATTACAAGTTTGAGACTATTCAGGTCCACGCGGGCCAGGAAAAGCCGGACCCCGCCACAGACGCCAGGGCGGTGCCAATCTATCAAACCACGTCCTACGTGTTCCCCAGTTCCGCCGCCGCGGCAGGCCGCTTTGCCCTGTCCGAGACGGGAAACATCTACACCCGGATCATGAACCCCACCTGGGATGTCTTTGAACAGCGGGTTGCCGCCCTGGAAGGGGGAGTTGCCGCCTTGGCCACCTCCTCCGGGGCCGCCGCCACCACCTATGCCATCCAGAACATCGCCCGCAGCGGGGATCATATCGTGTCGGACAATCAGATTTACGGGGGCACCTACAACCTCTTCGCCAACACCTTCAAGGACCTGGGGGTGGAGACCGCCTTTATCGATGGTTCCAAGCCGGAAAATTTCGAGAAGGCCATCAAACCGAATACCAAGGCTATCTTCTTTGAAACCCTGGGGAACCCCAATTCCAGCATCGTCGATATTGAGGCGGTGGTCGCCATTGCCCACCGCCACGGTATTCCCGTCATCGTCGACAACACCTTCGCCACTCCCTATCTGCTGCGGCCCATTGAGTACGGCGTGGATGTCGTGGTCCACTCGGCCACCAAGTTCATCGGCGGCCACGGCACCTCCATAGGCGGGGTCATCGTGGACGGGGGCCAATTCGACTGGGCGGCGAACGACAAGTTCCCCGGCCTCAGCAAGCCCAACCCGAGCTACCACGGGGTGGTGTTCACCGACGCGGTGAAGAACCTAGCCTACATCATCAAGGCCCGGACCACCCTGCTTCGGGACACCGGATCGGCCCTCAGCCCCTTCAACGCCTTCCTCTTCCTTCAGGGCCTTGAGACTCTCTCCCTCCGGGTGGAACGGCATGTG
>JAISRW010000155.1 GCA_031273405.1 Treponema sp. | reverse complement strand
GTCCAGGGTTACGCCGAAGTGGTCTACGAGGAGATCGCCGATAACGAGCAGCTTAAAAAGGACACGGTCTTCTTTATCCCCCCCGAAGGCGGCCCGGCCTATATCGACTCCATGTGCATCCTTAAAGGGGCGAAACACCAGGACTTAGCCTACAAATTCATCGACTTTATCCACCGTCCCGAAATCTACGCCGAATTTTGCGACGCCTTCGGCTTCCCCGCCACCGCCAACCTCCCTGCCGGGCGGTACAAAAAAGGCGAGTCCTACTACAAGGCCGAAGATCTGACCAAAACCGAACTGAAGGACGATCTGGGCGAAGCTCTGGATTTATACAACGATGTCTGGTTCAATTCCATACGGGTGGGCGACTAGTACATTGATTAGGCCAATCTCTATGATATAAGATCATAGTACCCACGGGAGGGGTAGTACAGATGAAAGGAAAGAGCTATAGGGTGCAGTTAACCGCCGATGAGAAAAAGCGGTTAGAAGACATAGTAACCAAGGGGGTACATCCGGTACGGGAGGTTACGCATGCGCGTATCCTGCTCCTAGTGAAATGGCAGTTTACCACCCAAGACGCGCGGATAAAACTTCATGGTTTATATCCAGTCATTTGGCCTAATCAAGGTACTAGTACTGTGTTTAGTCTAAAAGCAATGATATAAGATACCCTTGCCCACGGGAGGGGTAATAACGATGAGAGGAAAGACGTATCGGGTATATTTAACAGAGGAAGAAAAAAAGCGGTTGGAGGATATTATCAGCAGGGAAATACATTCCGCACGACAGATAAGGCGTGGGTGCATGTTGCTCCTGTTGAACGAGACAGGAGATAAGCAGGACAAACCGGTCAGGGTGCCGGAGCGGGTACTCAACCGGAAAAAGAGGGAAATCCCGCCGGTTCAGGCGAAGGTAATCAGGAAAATCGAAGCAAAAATTATCGCGTTAAGTTGCAGCGAACCGCCTGTGGGATATAACCGCTGGACCTTACGGCTTTTGGAAGAAAAAAGCAAAGGTAGATTGGGTATAGAACTGTCATACACCGCTATATGGAGGGTGTTAAAAAAAACACCCCTGAAACCCCACCTCAAGACCTGTTGGTGCATACCCCCCCAAGCAAAACGCGGCGTTCGCGGCCGCCATGGAGGACATTCTTGAGGTATATCACCGTCCCTATAACGAAAAAACGGCCGGTTATCTGTATGGAGCGGACTAAAGTCCGAGAACAGCCGGTTCAACTGCTGGGGGAAAAAGAGAACCGATGCCGATGAATGAGAATCATTGCAACCGAGCAGTGTCTTTATGTTGGTAGAACCCCTTGGGGGGGAAACGATATGTTTCCGCATCATTGAGGAGAACCCGGCAGGATTGGGCGCGGAAAGTAAAATCAATCGTTACCGGGCACTATCCGAATGCTGAAAAGGCGGTAAGGGTCATGGATAATCTGAACACGCATACCGAGTCCCCATTATATGAAACTTTTCCGGCGGAAGAAGCATTCGCGATAGCGCAAAAGCTGGAACCGCATTATACCCCAAACATGGAAGCTGGCTTAACATTGCCGAGATAGAATTAAGCGCCATGACAAGCCGGTGTTGAGACCGCCGGATAGACTGTTTGGAAAAACTGTCAAGAGAACTATCGTCCTGGCAGCTTGACTATAATGCCGGTCACAAACTGGTGAAGCGGCAGTTTACCGCCCAGGATGCCCGGATAAAACTTCATAGCTTATATCCTATCTTTAGTCTAAACAGGCTCCTAGTTAGGGCCCAGGGCGACGCCCGGCAGGGGACGGTAGGCTCTAAAGGACATATTTTTAAAGGGGTGGATGTCAAGGACATTGGGATACCATCCGTCGATTTCATCGGTATCCACCACGTTGAGGGCGGGGCTGAAGGAAATGGGAAGCACCGATCCCCGGCTGAGGAGGAGTTTTTCAGCTTCCGCCAGGATGCTCCAGCGCTTTTCGCCTTCCTCGGCCATGGATTTTTCCATCAATTCCTCATAATCGGCGTCATCGTGGCGGGCATCGTTCAGGTTGGAATCCCGGCGCCACATCTGCAAAAAAGTGTAGGGGTCCGCGAAGTCGCCGATCCAGGTGGTGGAGCCGACCTCGTAGTCGTTTCCTTTTAGAGACTGAAAATACCGGCTGTAGGGAACAACATCGATCTTGACGGGAACCCCCAGCTTCTCAAACCAGGCGGCGGCCATAAGCCGCCCCAGCCTTTCCGCGTCCGGCGAAGGGGTGATACGGATCACCAGCTCCGGCAGTCCCACGCCCATGGGGTAGCCGGCTTCCGCCAACAGGGCCCGGGCCTCTTCCACATTCACCCTGTCCAGCCCTTCGATTTCAGGATACCCGGGGATGGGGAAAATCAGGGTTTTGGCCGGCAGATAATAGCCCGTCCTTATCTCGTCCCAGGGCAGGACCAGCGAAAGCGCCCGCCTGACCCGGTGATCATCCCAAGGTTTTTCCGCGGACCGGATAAAGTAATAGTGGGTAGCAAACATGGGGTTTAAGGTAATGCCGCTGAGGTCGGTCAGGGCCTCAAGGCTGACATCCCCTGAGATCCAGTGGGCTTCCCCGGAATTCCAGAGCGATGACGCCTCGTCCCCGTTCTCTGTGAATTTCAGGGTTATTTTATTCAGCGAAACCGTTGTTTCATCCCAGTAGTTTTTATTTTTTACTAAAATGATATGCTCTTCATCGAATTCGGTTATATAGAAGGGGCCGTTGGAGACCGGACGCCGCCTGCTCCAGGACTCCTCCTTCAGCATGGAAGGGTGGATGGGGCTGAAAGAATGATGGCAGAGCATGCTGGGGAAATAGGCCGCCGGGGAGACCAGACGCACCACCAGCTTTTTGTCGCCTTCTGCTGTGATCCCCACTTTAGCGGGGTCGGTAAGGAGCCCGAGCCTGTATTCCCGGGCGCCCTCGATGATGTCAAAGAGGGAAGAATAGGGTGAATTCCGCTCGGGCTCTAGGAGGGAAAGCCAGGAAGCGCGGAAATCTTCCGCCTTCAGGCTGTCGCCGTTCCAGTACCTGGCTTTTTCCCGGATGGTAAAGGTCCATTGCTTTTTATCCTCCGAGATTGTCCAGTTATCCGCCGCCGCGGGAACATACCCCAGGGTGCGGGGGTCATACGAAAAGAGTCCTTCATAAAGGGCGGTATAAAGCTGGGCCTCGGTGGTAAGATAGGACTTGCGGAAATCCAGTTCCACTTCGCCCCGGGAAAATACCGCGGTAAGCTCGTCCCGGGCCGCCGGCCGGGGTCTTATTTCGGCGTAGCCGTCCCCGCCTTCCGGCTCCTTCGGGGGAACTTCGCTCCCGGGGGTCCTGCTCTCTCCGGCGGACGGGACGGGGGGCGCCTCTTTTTCGATCTTATCCGGCACGGCTTTGCAGGCTGCGAGAATCCACAAAAAAACCGGCAACAGGAGGGCCAAAATAAGAGAAACTTTTCCTGTTTTCATATTCATCCCTTGTGTTTGCTATTAACTCAGATTAACACCCAGACGCTTGAGCTGTTCTTCTTCTTCTTTTTGAGCGTTGTACTCATGGCGTTTGGAATTAGCCCGGAGGATTGCGTTTTTGATGATCGCAAGCTCCGGTTTGATGCCCTTTATTTTATCCCGCTCGGTACGGTCAGCCTTGGCTTTGAAAAATTCATCCAGGGCCGAAAGGGTTTTGTGGAGAGATTGAAATTCCCGAAGGTTCCTGTCGAGAAACCCCGCAAGCTGCTCGTCCTGCATGGCTTCAAGCTTGGCCATGCCCCCCCCTTGAAGGCTCATGCTATTGAGGGTTTTGATCTTCCGCTCCAGTTCGCCGCGCAAGGCGAAAAAATTCACCTTTTCCGTGACCGGAACCCCCTTGATTGGATCGATGTATTCCAGATCATAAATAACCGGATCAGGGGCCTTGTTGAGCACTTGCTGCATGAATTGCCGCATCTTTTCCCAGAAGCTCTTCTGCCCGCTGTCCAGCAGGACCTGGTTTTCGTCAATCTTGGCGGCAACCTCGCTAAAAGCGGCGGCGCTGGAACCCAGGCTCTGAACCCCTTCGAGCAAAATCGACTTAAAGGAAACCGGCGCCTTAACCGTCACGGGCTTGTCCTCCGCCACCTGGAGGCTCTCCAGGATCTTTTCCCTCAGGGCCGGGCCGTCCTTGGAGTAGTCTTCTTTTATCACCTCTTCGGCCAGTTCGGTATAGAAGGGCTTGCCCTGGTTGA
>JAISRW010000144.1 GCA_031273405.1 Treponema sp. | reverse complement strand
GTTTCCTGGTCCGGTTTAAAAATCCAAGGCTGTCTATAAGCTCTTTGCTTATTTCGAGTGATTTCCGTCTTGATTGTTCCGCTTTTTTTTCATGTCATCTCTCCTCTGGCCTTAGTTTATACTTTCTTCCTTCTCCTGTATAGGCCTTAACTTGCGTTGACATTGGTTAAATTTCTGTAATAGTATAGGGCGTACCGTTGGAGATCGTCGTAAACTGTTTATCATAGCACCGTGGTTGTGGTTGACTATTGCGGGATTTCCAGCAGCCGGGCTTCGGCTTTCCGGGCGGCGTCGTCCAGGCGGAGGGCCCTGAATATTTCGGCGGCCCGGCGGAAAGCGGCCTCCGCCTCGCCGGGCTGTTCGTTTTTAAGGTAGACCTCGCCCATAGCCTGCCAGCTTGAGGCAAGGCCGAAGCCGTTCTCCGCCCGGCGGTCAAAGCCTATGGCCGTTGCCAGGGCCTCCAAGGCGGCGGCGTATTGCTCCGACACCGAGCGTATTGACGCGATAAGATACCAGTCGTAAGCGGCTTCTTCCAGAAAAAGGCCTTTTTCGTGAATAGCCAGTGCCCGCCTGGCGGCGCTCTCGGCCTCGATATAGCGTTCCAGTTCCTTCTCGGCCAGCCCAAGCACCATCCAGCCCATGGCGAGGGCCTGATCGTCCTTATTGATGAGTGAAATTTCGCCCTGAATCTGATTCCTGATTTCTTCGACAGAAAGACCGGCTCTGAACTCCGGGGAATTGAGAACCAACCGGCCCCGGGCCGTATAGATCCTGGCCAGGGCCGCCAGGTTTCCCTGGCCGGCTGCGTCTCCCTCGACCGCGGCGCTTTCCCAGTCTTTAAAAGCTTCGCCGTGGCGGCCCATGGAAAAATAAATATTCCCCCGGGAAATGGCGGTCTTTATTCTGAGGGCGGGATCATCGGCGCCGATGGCCAGCCTCCGGGCCTCCTCAAGCACGATCAGGGCGTCCTGGTATCTTCCCTGGTTCGCCGTTTTGTTGGCCATGTCAAGCTGGCCGGCCGCCAGGTTCCGGTCGGTGAAGATTTCGGCCGGCTTCGAGGGCGCCGAAGAGCAGGCCGCGAATAAAACGATGAGCGCCAGGACCAATAATTTGCCGTCTTTCATATTTTCCATAACTCTCTATATAGCCTCGGTAATTGCCTCGTCATTAGCCTCCGCCGCATCATCGAGAAGGGACTAAAACTGAATGTCCCTCGGGCTGGTACCGCTGGATTGGGTCTCCACACGTTCGGGGATCCCCCTCCTCAGGAGGGGATTATTGGTGAGGGCTGTCAGCACATCTTCCGCGGTTTTCATGGTTGTCCTGAGTTCCATGATGAGCCCCGCAATCTGGGGAAGCTGGCCGGGAATAAAGGCGGCGGTTCTGTCCAGGTTTTCCAGAATCGACGAAACCGAATTAAGGGAGCTCACCAGACTGGTATATACCTCTTCGTTGGTATCCAGGACAGTATAAACTAGGCCCTCCGGATCGTTCAACTTGGACGAGAGGGCGTTGACATCCGCTATGATAGGATTGATACGCTCAAGCTCGTCCTCCAGTATGGCCTTGAGATCGTCAATATCCTTTATGAGATCCGCGGCGGTTTTATCGATAGTCCCCGGCAGGGTCTCCGCTCCCGCAACCGTCCTGTTCACTCCGCCAACAATCTGGCCGATGACGGTTTCTTCGCTGCCCCGGAAGGCGTCTTCCACCTGGACCAGGACCCGGTCGATCTCGTCCAGGACGGAGCTGGCCCGGTTCATGAGGAGGCTGATGCTGTCGTCGTAATGGGGTGCGCTTGCCAGCCCCTGGCGTATATAGGCCCTGGCCATTTCCGAACCCACGGCGGGTATAAAATCGCCGGCGGAAAGGGGTGCCGTCCCTTTTCCGGCGTGAAAAAGGAACTGGTTCCCCAGACCCACCGGGCTTACCATGAGTTCCACCATGGAGCCTTCTTTTACCCTGTCAACATACTGGTCATGGATCAGGAAGATCACCTCGACCTCGTCAGCCTCAGTCAGATGAAAGTTCTTGACATTGCCGATGGTAAACCCCTTGTACTGGACCGGCATATTCTTGCCCAACCCTGCCGCCGAAGGCAGGATAGTGTTAAAAGCATAATCCGTGGCAAACCAACGCTGGGAACGGCCAAGCATAACGATAATAAAAACCACCGAGATCAGGGCGACAATGATAAAGAATCCCGCAATCTGATCCGCAAAGCGGATTTTGAATTTCATAATGAAACTAACTCCGTGCGCCCTGAGGGCGTACCGTAAAATCGGACATGAAACGTAGTTTCATGAGGCAATACCCCTTTCCACATAGTTGGCCAGATCCTCGTCTTCTTCCATCTGTCGGCGGGAAAACTTAAGGAAGAACTGGCCGCCCAGAATCATCAGCACATAGTCGGCCAGGCTTTTCACAATACGGAAATCATGGCTCACCAGGATGACGGTATGCCCCTCCCGCTGCTGGTTCTGAACCAACTGGACGAGCCTCTGGGCCGCCGAATCGTCCAGGGATTCGGTCCACTCGTCCAGATAGAGCAAAACGGGCCGGCAGATCATGGCCCGGGCAAAGGCGATGAGCTTCTGCTCCCCCATAGAAAGCGCCGCCGGCCGCACCGAAAGATCCCGCCTGAAACCTACGTCCCCAAGCACGGCCTGAATGCGGTCTTCCCGTTCCCGGTCGGTCAATTCAGGAAAGTGTATCCTCAGGGGCAGTTCCAGGCACTGGTAGAGGGTTTGATTCGCCCAAAGAGCGGAATCCTGGAAAACCATGGCGCCCTCGCGGCGGAAGTTGAGGTTCTCTTTGCGGTTCATATGAAAAATATTTTTGCCTCTGAACGAAACTTCCCCCGATGCGGGAACCAGAAGTCCGGCGGCAAGCTTAAGCACCGTACTTTTGCCGCTTCCCGAAGGTCCTACTAGGGCGGTTGTTTTCCCCTCCTCAAACTGGTGGGAAAAATTCCTCACTACCGGTCTGTTCTGAGCGATAAACGAAACATTTTTCATTTCAATTATAGCCGCCATAAAACACCTGTCAAAACGAAAGATCGTAACTACTCAGGAGGGACTAACGCCCCTCGAAAAAAACTACGTTTTATTTCGAGCTGGTTACGGAACATTTACTCAAACTACTATATAATAAAAGGCGGATATTAAAATATCCACCGTTATGCACCAGCCGAAAGAGGAGCTTACCGCCCGGAGGCCCGCTACAGGAACCTCGGTGCTGGACCTTTCTACCGAAAGCCCCCGCAGCATAGCAAGCACCGCGATGATCATCCCGAAGAATATACTCTTTATAATAGAAACAAGCAGATCCGGCAAGGAGAGGGCGCTGAGAAGATTCCCGAAATATACCGAAGCCGGCAGGGGGTTAAAAATCTGGGCCACCGCAAAGGAGCCGGCCAGGCCGAAAATCGAAAAATAAATATTCAGCATGCAAAGGGAGATGGTCACCCCCAGAAAGCGCGGAACCGCCAGGTATTCTATCGGATCAAGGCCCACGGAAATATAGGCTTCCACCTCGTGGGAAATCACCATCCCCGCCATCTCGGTGGCAATGGCCGTCCCCGATCTGGCGATGATGATGAAGGCCGTAAGGAGCGGCCCGAGTTCCCGGGTAATTATCGTGATAAGCAGGGAATAGATGAGCCGCTCCTGGGAAAGGGTTGTCAGGAAAGGAAGGCCGATAATGTTCACCGCCGCCCCTATTCCCAAAGCCAGGAGGGACGAAATCCCCAGGGCTTCTACAAAGGTAAAAAGAATCTGCATTATCAGGACCTTATATGCCGTCTGTCCCCGGTGGATAAAGCGTACCACTCCTTTAAGAATAAGTACAAAAAACCCCAGATTATAAAGCAGGGAACTTAACGCAGAATCCATCAACCTTACCCTTCCTCAATACAAAGAGCTTTTCCTAAAACTGAAGTTTTGGGAAAGCCTCCAAATAAAGAACCATGCAGCCGCCGGATATTTCTTGTATACTTAAAATTCAAGACTGCGGTTTTTAAATCAAGGTCCTGCCTGACCGCCTGATTTTGAAACCCGGTTACTTGTTGTTGTTTTCTCATGATACAATATGACTTTAGGTCATGTATATAGGATTCTCAATCGGCATGGCGCAAAAAACAAAGAAATCCACGGTTTCTTCGATTTCCTCGATGGAATTACAGGGGGGGTTGAATAATTTAGGGGCTTGTTTCTTTGTATCCGACGCAAAAACCGGCGAAATTCTCTTTCTCAACGATTCCCTTAAAATTGCTGTATAACCTGAACGAAGGAGCCCTAGCAGCCTGTTGCTCTTGTGGCTTTTTGCGTCATTAATGACGCAAAAAGCCCGATTTTCGGGGCTGCTTTGGGAGTTTGCAGAGTAAAAAATCGCCTGATCGGCGATTTTTTCAGATTTCATGTGCGAAGCGCAACAAACTCCTAGGAGCCCATTTATCGTGGTTTTTATGGCATTTTTCCTTGAAAAAAGCCATAAAAACCTACAAGTGCAACAGGCTCCTAGGAAAGCGGGCGGGGATAGAACTCATACCACCGTGATCTTTCCCGACGCCGGAGGGGGCGCGCCTTTTTCCGCTGCCACGAGAAGGGGCGCCGCGTCGGCGGCAATGACGGTATAGCCCCCCGGCACGAGGACGCTGTCCCCGGCCTCGTTCACCGACTCAAAGGCCTCTGAGGGAAGCTCAAATTCGGCGGTAAGGGTTTTGCCCGCGGGGATCGATATGCGTCTGAAAGCCCGGAGAGAAAAGGCGGGGTCTCCGGCGCCCTTTTCATCCTTTGAAACATAGATCTGTACCACCTCGTCGGCGTCCCGCCCGCCGGTATTGCTCACCTTTACCAGGGCCCTCACGCCGCCGCCCGCCGAAACAGAAGAAGCCGAAAGCTCCAGGCTGTCGAAGCTGAAGCTCGTATACGAAAGGCCGAAGCCGAAGGGGTAAAGGGGCTTTTCGGTCATGTAGCGGTAGGTTCTGCCCTTCATGCTGTAGTCCTCGTAGGGCGGGAGCTGTTCCGTCGACGCCGGGAACGTAATAGGAAGCTTCCCCGAGGGAACCGTGTCGCCGAAGATAATGTCCGCCACCGCCCGGCCTCCCTGCTCGCCGGGATACCAGGCAAAGAGAATCGCGTCGGCAATGTCCTCGGGTACGGCGATGGGGCTGCCCCCGGTAAGAACCAGGATGAGGGGTTTGCCGGCAGCCCTGACTTTGCGGAGGTACTCAAGCTGCCAGGAGGGAAGCTCGATGCGCTCCCGGTCTCCGTTGGAATCCGAGGCGATGGCGTCCCCCTCCTCGCCCTCTATGGCGCCGTCAAGCCCCATAACGGCGATGATGACATCCGCCATATTGGAAAGCCCGAATTCCATGTT
>JAISRW010000109.1 GCA_031273405.1 Treponema sp. | reverse complement strand
TATGAAGAAAGTTTGGGATTACGCGGGCTGCGTTACGGTTATGGGCCAGGAAATCGGACTCCTCAAAAAGATCGCCTCGGTTCAGGAATCGGTCCGGAAAGCCGTGCTGGCCAGGGAATGGGCCGATTTTGACGGGAAAATCGCCGAGGTCAACCTGCTGGGCGAGGAATTCGCCCTTCTCGACGCTGAACGCGACGCCCTTTTCTCGGCTCTGGCCGAAAGCCTGGGGCTTAAAAAAACGGAAGCCCCCGCCTTTTATACCCTGGCCGCGCATCTGAGCGAAGCGGAGCAGCGGGAGCTCTGCGGACTTTACCGGGCTGTCAAGATGGAAACCCTCAAGATACAGGTTTTTAACGAGACCTTTTTAAACTACCTCCGGGAATCTACAGCCATGGCCGCCGCCTGCCTGGAAGCCCTTTTTCCGGCCCGAAGCGGCAAGCTCTATACCCGTAAAGGCGGCCAGGTAAAGGGAGATCTCAAAAGCATGGTGCTTAACCGCCATATATAAAGAGCTTTTCCCAAAACTCGATTAGTGCGAACCTCCGGTTCGATGGGAAAAGCTTCCGAAAAAGCGGTCTAATCGGACTAAAGTCCGGCCCGTTTTTTCATGTAAATTTAAGGTTGCTTTCCCAAAACTGAAATTTTAGGAAAGCCTCCAAAAGGAACGAATATGACTTCCACCTTTTTGGGAATCGAAATAGGAAAAAGGGCGGTCGACGCCCACCAGCAGGCCCTGAACGTCACGGGCCACAACCTTTCCAACGCCTCCACCCCCGGCTATTCCCGCCAAAGGGTTGAATTTGCCCCCTTCGAGCCCATCTACCTGCCGGGGCTTAACCGGGAGGAGACTCCGGGGCAGATAGGCCAGGGGGTGGTGGTGGAGCGGATCGAGCGCGTCAGGGACGAGCTTCTGGATAAGCGAATCATAGCCCAGGCCGGGGGCGAGGGCTACTGGGGAACCCGGGACCCTTATGTCAGGGAAATGGGGAAAATCTATCTGGAACCGGGGGCCAATTCCATACGCGACAAAATGGACAAGTTCTGGGAGTCCTGGCAGGATCTTTCCAATCACCCTACCGATAACGCTCCCAGAATGGCGGTATTGGAACGGGGCAAGACCCTCATAGACGGAATACACGAGCGTTATATGTCCCTCAAGCGCCTTCAGGATCAGAGTGAAGAGGATATCCGCATGACCGTTGATAATGTCAATGACATAGTCCGGCAGATAGCGGGCCTCAACGACGATATCCAAAAGATAAAGGCCCAGGGCGATAACCCCAACGATCTCCTAGACCGCCGGGATCTCATGGTTGACAAACTCTCGTCGCTGGTCAATGTTTCCGTAGACCGCCGGGACCCCGATGAATTCATGGTCCATACCGGCGGGATAACCCTGGTGCAGGGAAGAATAGGCCGCCGGTTCGATCTGGAGAGGAATCCCGAAACAGGGTACTCCGATGTGGTCTGGCAGGAAACCCGGCAGAGGCTGGAATTCCGCAACGGCGATCACGACGGCAGCCTGGGAGCTCTCGTGGATCTGCGGGATCATACCATACGCTCGGAGATACAAACCCTGGATAACATGACCATGAATTTTGTCGGCCTGGTGAACGAAGTGCACCGGGGCGCCTACGGGATCAACGGGATTACGGGGCAGGACTTTTTCACCGAATATCCCTTTGTCACCAACGTCAACGGAAACTACGACAGGGACGGCGACGGGGAATACGACTCCTCCTACATTTTCAGGGTTTCGGGGGTCAATCCCCTGGAAAGCCGGGCCCAGGTGGGCCTCGAAGGGGTCATCACCCTTTCGGCCGCCGACGGGATGCGCAGGGTTTCCTATTACCCCACCGACACGGTGGCGGATATTATCACCAGGATCAACAATTCCGGGGCCGAAGTTACCGCCCGGCTGAACCGCGACGGGGTTCTTACCATGAAGGGCACTCCCTCGGAGGCGAACCCCGGCGTTAATCCCGATTTCGTAATCCGCCACATTGAGGATTCCGGCCAGTTCCTCGTGGGCTATGCGGGGCTCCTCAACGCTTCAGGCGGGGAGGGCGCCTTCGACTGGGCGGGGGCCGACGGGGTGGCGGCCCTGAGGAGCGGTAGTACCGGCTGGGAAGTGGCGCCCATCGCCCATCCCTCGGGCTGGATAGAGGTAAACCCCGCCCTGGTCCGGGACCCCGGTTCGGTGGCCGCCGGCTTCGGGGAGAACGGCAGGCCCGCTAATCCGGGCAACGGGGAAGCGGCCCTGGCCGTCGCCGCCATCAGGGACACGGAAGTCATGGTAGGCCAGTTCCGCACCTTCGACGATTACTTCGCCGACTCGGTAGGCCGCATCGGCCTCCTGGGGGAGCAGAGCGCCAGGGCTTTGGAAACCCAGAATCTTGTGATGAAGGATCTCCGGGAGACGCGCCAGTCCATTTCGGGGGTTAACATCGACGAAGAACTGGGGAATCTGATCAAGTACCAGCACGGTTACGCCGCCGCCGCACGATTCATCACCACTGTAAATTCCATGCTGGATACGATTATTAACAGGATGGGGGTCTAGTCAATGAGAAGGGTTTCCACGGACATGCCGAATACCGACATCCAATACCGCCTGCGGAGGCAGGAAGAGGATCTTCACAATATTCAGTCAAAAATAGGCAGCCAAAGAAGAATCAACGAGCTCAGGGAAGATCCCCTGGCGGCGGCCCATGCGGTACGCTACGAATCCTATCTGGCCAGGCTTGAACAGTTTGAAAAAAACGCCCTCTATGCCAGGGATCATTTACGGCAGGTTGATATTTATTTGCAGCATTCTAACGATATCATGCAGAGGGTCCGGGATATCGCGGTTACCGGGGCCAACGGCATCTATAACAAAGAAGACCTCAGGAATATGGCGGTAGAAGTGAACGAGCTCCTCAAAGAGCTGGTAGACTCTTCCAATGCCAGGGGACCCGACGGGAGGCTCTTCGCCGGGGATAAATCCTTTACCGAGCCTTTCAGGATAGTGGAAGGCACGGTGGAAGGGGGAGGGGAAACCCTGGTGGTCAACGTGGAATACCGGGGCGCCGGCCCCTCGCGGCGGACGGAAATAGCCGAGCAGACCTACGCCGATCTGGATATAGGGGGAGGGGAGGCCTTTTGGGCGGAAAAGATGCAGATCTTTTCCGCTGTGGACGCCGCAAACTGGCGCGCCGCCGAAGGGGGGGCTTTTTATGTGGACGGCAGGGAAATAGCGGTGGCCCCCGGCGACACCCTCCAGGCCATAGTAGCCAAGATAAATGAGTCTTCCGCGCCGGTAAAGGCCTATGTGGATATTGAGACCCGGGGGCTTGTCCTGGAGGGAACCAATCCCCACCTGATCCGCCTTGAGGACAAGCAGGGTTCCCGGACCCTCCAGGATCTTGGCATGATACAGGCCAACTCGGACCCCTCCGCGCCCAACTGGAATCCTTCCGCCAGGGTTTCGGGAGGCTCCCTCTTCGACATGGTCATACGCCTCCGGGACGCCCTCTACCGGGGGGATCAGGACTTTGTGGGAAGCCAGGGCATAGGGGGCGTCGATTTGGCCCTGGGCAATCTGCAGACCCGTTTGGCCGACATAGGCAGCAGGCAGGAAAGGGCCGATATGGCCTGGGCCAAGCTTAACGAAGAAATTCCCAATACGGCTTCGTATATAGCCAGGGAATCGGCCCTGGACAT
>JAISRW010000075.1 GCA_031273405.1 Treponema sp. | reverse complement strand
ACATTGATGCCCTCGGAAGTTCCCGCCCTGTCGCAGACGGAACCGGGTTTTAGGGCGTTAAGCCCGATGATGGCGGTGATAAAATCGGGCCCCCCCGCAATAACGGGTATGCCCCGGGGGAGGCCCCTAAAACGGTCCGCTCCTTCCGCCGAGACTCTGCCTATAAGGCTTCCCGTTTTTGCGAAGGGGAGAAACTTTTCGGCCTCAAGGCCGAAAAGGCCGAGTTCCTCCCTATTCCAGTAGAAGCTCTCGTAGTCGGCGGATGGAAGAACCGTTACCGCCTCCGCCCCGAGGCTATGGGAAAGCCATTCAAAGGGCGAAAAAAATGCCGCCGTCCTTTCGTACTGCTCGGGTTCGTTTTCCTTGAGCCATGCCGCCCCGGGAAGAAACAGGGAGGAAGCTCCCGGTGGAGAAAGACTTAGTCCGTCGTACCAGTGGAGGGGCGGCATGGGATCTCCCCCGGAGGAGACCGGAACCAGGGTGGGGCCGTTCCCGGAAATACAGACCGCCTCCGGGACCGCCCCGCTCCGGGCGGCCAGTTCCTCAAGGGCCAGGGCAAAGGCCCTTTCCCAGTGGGAACAAAGGACGGGGCTCCCCGCCGGGGGAGCATAGACCACACGGGTAAAGGCTTTGAGGCGGCCTTCGCGGTCTATGAGGGCCGCTTTAAGGCTGGAGCTTCCGATGTCAACAGAGAGGATAAACCCGGTCATGGCGGACGGATCAGCCTTCGGAAAAGGTTTTTATGATAATATCCCGGTTATCCAGAATCGAGCTTAGGGACAGCCCCTGATGAAGCCGGGAAATGGTCAGGGCAAAAAGCTTGGTGATATTGACGCTTATGTACCATTCCCGCTTTAATACCTCTTCGTGATAAACCGCGTTGGTTCCGATGATGCGGAAAAAGAGCCCTTCCTTATAGGCTTCGTCAAAATAGGAGATGGCGTCCCCGGAAAAGAGGGGGAGACTGATGGCGCAGATAACCTTTCCCGCTCCCTGGGTTTTGAGGAATTTCATGGCCTTGAGGAGGGTGCCCCCGGTTCCCAGCATGTCGTCGGCTATAAAAACCGTTTTATCCCTGACGCTTCCCAAAAGCTTGATTTCGGCGATATTGTTTTCCAGGGCGTCCCGGCTCACTTTGGAATAATCCCTTTCCTTGTAAAGCAGGGCCAGCGGCTTTTTAAGGGCCGTGGCGTAGAATTTGTTGCGATCCACCGCGCCGGTATCCGGGGAAACCACGACAAAATCGTCGTTTAAAACCCCCGGAATCTTGGACAGGGCCTGGATAATCTGATAACTGGCATGGAGGTTTTCAAGGCGCAGACAGGTAAAGGAATTGCCGATTTCCCGGGAATGGACATCCAGGGTGATGATCCGTGAAACCCCCAGAAATTCCAGGATCTTGCCGACCCTGCTGGCGGTAAGCCCTTCCCTCCCCTTGGCCTTATGCTGCCGGGAATAGGGATAGACCGGGAGGACCAGGGTTACCCTGTCGGCCCCGGCGTATTTGGCCGCGTCCACCGTAACCTGGAGGGTCATAAGGTGATCGTTAATCGAGAGGACTTTTTTGAGCTCACCGTTGTTGAAATTCACCGGATAGTGATTCTCCACGTCCTGGAAGATATAGATGTCCTTTCCCCGGACGGATTCCAGTATCTCGGCCTTGATTTCCCCGTTGGCGAAACAGGTGAACCGGGCCGGAATTTTGAACCTGGGAGACCGGAATTTCTCGATATTCCCGGGGAGATGGGGGGCCGGGGCTATAGCGTCGTTGATGAAATTAACCCTGTGGGAAACATATTTTACATCAAGGCTGTAGCGCTTTGCCAGTTCGGTGGTGGTATTCTCAAAAATACGCCGGTATCCCTTTTTAAGATGGGTGATTACCTCTTCGGCAAACACTTCACCGCCGGGACAAGCGAGAACCCCAAGATTTGCCGGGCTGGAATAGTTCATGAATAGCTAGATAGTACCGGATAAGCGGCTAGTTTTCAAGTATGGTGATTTCGACCCGCCGGTTCCTGCGGCGGCCTTCCTCGGTGTTGTTGTCCCCTAGGGGCCTTTCCGCCCCGTAACCCCTCACCACCACCCTGTCGGGAGAGCGGACGTTTTTTGAGAGAAGATAATCGGCCGCCGCGGAAGCCCGCTCCCGGGAAAGTTCGGCCCTCATGGCGGCGGTTCCCGCTAGGGCGGTATGGCCTCCCACCAGGATGTCCCGGCCGGGATACCGTCGGAGGATCTCCGCGATTTTGTCCAGCTTCTGTTTCTCCCCCTCCAGGAGCCGTGCCGAATCGGCTTGGAACTGTATGTTTTCGAGGCTGATAGTGATCCCCTCATGATCAACCCTTACCGAGGCGTCATTTATGTCCAAACGCTTCAGTTCCTCCGAGATCTCTTCGGCCATTTTCTCCTTATCCATGGCCGGGGCTTCCACGATTTCCGCCTCCGCCCTTCCCCGGTATTCCACGGTCACGCCGTTGGAAAGCTCGAAAACTATGCGGAAGTATTCTTCATAGGCCGCGGCCTGCCCCAACTCCGAATCCCAGAACACCGTCTGATCCGACGCCCCCAGGATGCGGGCGGGCCAGATTCTCCCCGACGCGGGAGAAGGTTCCGTAGAAATCCGGTAGGTCACGGAAAAAGCGGGATAGGGTTTGCCCTTCCATTCCCGCTCCCCCAGGTAGGTATAATCGGCGGTAAAGGGTATGCGGTAAGGCTCGTTGATACCGAAGCTGTCCCGGAAATCGTGCATTTCGTGGCCTTCGGCGCTCCAGGTATCCCCGCTCTTGAGGTCCTTATCGGGAAAAACCGGCACATTTCTCACCACAGGCATAAAATATTTTTTGTCGATAGAGAGGTATCCCAGCCTGTCCCGATCAAATTGGGACCGATACTCCCGGGACCATTGGAAACTCCGGCCCGCCCCCAGGGCCTTTTCCGCGGTCTGGAACACCGCCTCATGCCGGCCGGTTCCGTCGTTTACCGCGGTAACCTCCACGGCGATCTTATTGAGAATTTCGGCCTTGTGGTTAAGCCGCCTGTCCACATAGACATCCTCATTCACGGTAGAGATGATCCGGTATCTGTCTCCGGCCTTGTGCTTGTAGACAAACTGCTCCGCCCTGGGGGAAGAAAGGACAAAAAGGAAAAGCAAAACCGGGAAGGCCTTTATCCCGAGGGCCTTTATCCTGGAGATCATTATTCCACCCCCGGCTCCTCTCCTGTCTCTTCATCCTCCCCAGGGGGGGCGCCGGCGGCAAGACTCTTGCCTGTCCGCTTAAGGGATTCGTAGCAGGTTATCCCCGCCTGGGCGATGACCGCGTCATCAAGGCCCGAAAAACCCGCAAAGGCGCATATACAGACGCCGTCGTCGCTGGTGACGGCTCCCTTCCAAAAAGATTCACAGCCCAGGACCTGATAATAATTGGTTCCCGAATTTTTCCCTGTCCGTCGGCAGAAGGCTATCTTGCCGTGGGCCAGGGCGTCAAAATTGGTACCGTTGTTTATAACCAGTCCGTCTTCATATTGATAATCCCGAAAGGTAACGCCGAAATTCCGGCACGCTGAATCCCATTGATCCGGGTTTTTCCCGTCCCGAATCTCGACCACCATCATCCCCCGTTTTCCTGTTGCGGTATAGTCCCCGTTATTGTCATAGACGGTTTTGGCCTTTTTTTCCATAGCGTTTAAGATTGCGTTTTTATTCATTTTATCCTCTCTAATTAATTCTACCCCCTTCCGGACTTTCATGCAATGTTCCGTCAGGGCGAGCAACCTCGCCCTGAATGGCGCCGGGCTTTGGTCCGCTTTAAGCGCCCTCAAGCTCCCCTCGAAGCTTTGGTTCGAGGCAAAACCCCCAGCAAAACCCGAAACTTGACCCATAACTCTATGACTGATTACATGTTTCGTAGCTACTCAGGTATATACGATATTTCATATATTTTTCTTGTTCTCAAGTGCATTTAACCCCCGCATTAGTCCTGAGTAGTTACAATCCGGGTAATTCAGAATTAACCGTAATGGAAATTCTATGATTTACGGATACATTCGGGTCAGTACCGACAAACAAACGGTAGAAAACCAACGGCATGAGATTGAAAAGTTTTGCAATAAAAACAAACTCATAATAAAAAATTGGATCGAGGAGACCGTAAGCGGTACAAAATTACCGGAAGAAAGGCGCTTGGGGAAGCTGCTAAAAGGGATACAGAAAGACGATCTCATTATCTGTTCGGAATTATCCCGCCTTGGCCGGAGCCTTTTTATGATTATGCGCTATTCTTAATTCCCTTATGGCTGTAGGCGCGAAGGGTATGGACGATAAAAGACAACTATCGGCTTGGGGATGATATTCATTCCAAGGTACCGGCCTTTGCCGTCGGTTGATCCGCTGAAATTGACGCAACCTTATAAGCCGGAGGACCAAGGAAGCTCTCGCCAGAAAGAAATCAGAGGGTCCGGTTTTGGGGCGGAGGCCGGGCAAGGCCGGGCGTGTAAAACGTACAGGACATGAAACGGAAATAACGGACATGCTCCGAAGCGGAATGACAAAGGCGGCTATCGGAAGGTATTTCGGCGTCCACCGGCAGACAATAAGAATCTTCATTAGCGAACATATAAGCAGCCAAGCGGTTTAAAGCCGGTCTTTACGCGCTTGTTTGCCGCTATTCGCCATTCGTTTTCAGACCGTTGACGCATTATGCGGCAAATTCGGAAAGACGCGCTCCGAGCGTGTTTATCTTAGTCCACAAAGCATCCCGCTTCGCTGTTTCTCCGGGATATAATTCTTCCAGCGTCAAGCCTTTTTCGGCGGCTTTGGTTACCTTGTAATCGCCGCCGAAAGTTCCCCCCGGGCCTCCCCGATTTCTTTTTGTATTCCGGCTCTTTTCCTGGCTGTTTCGCCTACAACCCAGGTTCCGGCAACATCGTCCCATTTCTGGTACGGTTCGCTTGCTATCGGCGCTTTTTGTGTCCATTCTTCACCAGGCTCCTTATCGAGACTATAAATGTGTTTTGTTTTGCTATACCAAAGTCCCCTGGTATCATTAAACCACGCAAGGTCATCGTCGGGAGGGGATACGTGATCTCTTGTCTGGCATATCCTTTCAATCTTGTTGTTTTTACGGTGTACCACGTAAACATACTCTTACTTTCCAATATAATAATATTTTGTCTACCTAAGTATTATAACATAGTGCCATAAAAAGGCTCTTCAATAACATGTATGAAAAGGGTTTTGTAAGAATATAGCAAAAAGCACGCCGTCTCTGCCGCCGGTCGGGAAAACGTACTGGTCATCTTCGGAAGATAGGTCTCGACGAGAAACCGGTTCGCTTCCTCAATCGTGGATATACCGGCAAGCGTAATTCCGCGGATTTTGTCCGACACCGGCCGGTCCTGATCCAGCCCGTGATCCCGTTCCACAGGGTCCTTCCCAAAGGAGGCTGCGGCACTCTTTCGCTCCCAATCGACTAAAGCCCCTCCGTTCCGCCGATTGCGCCACGGTAGCGGCGACGCTATCCCCAGCCGGCGGCTGAATAGTTACCAATATGCTTTTCGCCATAATCGCCTGATGTTGCTAAAACAAGAGGGGGCTTTCCCACCGAACCGGCGGTTCGCGCTAACCGGGTTTTGGGAAAGCTTCAGGATGTTAGGTTTTTACCAAAAGACTCAGGATCTCCCCGATAAACATACGGTGATAGTCCTTGCCCCCATAGTTCTTTTCGATGGAGGTGGGGTCGAGGAATTGGGCCGGGTCGAAGTCGTGGGTGTAGAGCTTGCGGCAGACGATAATCTCTCTGGCCTCTTTAAAGCCTATGGCGCCGGTTACGCCGAAAACTATGGGGGTAAGCCCTGCTTCGGCGGCCTTGTCTATGTCCCGGCCCGATTTGGCGCCGCAGATGTTGAGGGCGTTCCTGTGGGATTCGTCGAAAAAGGAAAGAGAAAAGAGGGGGGAGGAGTTGGCGAACTGGTAGGTAAACCTGGAGGGCCTTATGAACATGAAGGCTACGTCCCGGCCCCAGAGTACCCCAAGGCCACCCCAGGAAGCGGTCATGGTATTCCAGCCGGCTCCGTCCCCGGCGGTTATCAGCATCCAGCCTGTCCCTATCCTCTCGGAAGGAGAACCGGGGAATTCCCGTATATTTGTTTCGCGCCATTCCGGGCCGGCTTGTACCGGATTTTTCTGTTTCATAGTACGCTCCTTTATTCGTGTTGAGGGTTTAATATCCCGCTCTGCGGCGGGGGTTCGTCATACTCCCAATAATTCCCCGTAGGCGTCCAGGACAGGGTCGCCGGAGCCGGCGGCGGTTTTACCGAGGATCTTTTTGGCCAGGACCTTGCCCAGTTGGAC
>JAISRW010000039.1 GCA_031273405.1 Treponema sp. | reverse complement strand
CATGCCATATAAACGCAATAGGAGATAGATACCACGTTACCTAAAAAAAGACAAGGGCCTGGGAGCTTGGGGGAAAAGGGCAAAGAAAGAGGGGAGAGGGAACAGGGAAGAGGTTATAGGGAAGAGGGGAGGGGGCGGGGGGGTTCAGCCTTCAAAGCGTTACGGTAACCCCCGGCCCGGAAGCGGCGGGTTTAGTTTTCGCGGCCCCATGCTCGCGGGGTCAGGAAATATAGCCTTTGTGCCGCAGGAGTTCCGCGTTGAGAATGCCGCCGCCGGCGGCGCCGCGGACGGTGTTGTGGGAGAGGCCCACAAAGCGGAGATCGAAGACGTTGCAGGGGCGGATCCTGCCCACCGTCACCGCCATGGCCTTGCCGGCGTCCCGGTCTTTCCGGGGCTGGGGCCGGTCGGCTTCTTCCCGGACGATGATGGGCCGCTCCGGCGCCGTGGGGAGATCCAGTTCCTGGGGGAGGCTTCTAAAGGCCCCCCAGATTGCTTTTACTTCGTCGATAGAAGGCTTCTTGTCCCCGAACTCAAGACTCACGCAGGCGGTGTGCCCGTCCGCCACCGGCACCCGGTTGCAGTGGGCGCTGATCCTGGGCAGCGGGGCGTTTTTGAACATCCCCCCCTCAATGGCGCCCAGGATCTTGAGGGGTTCCTGCTCCGACTTTTCTTCCTCCCCCCCTATGTAGGGAACGATGTTGTCTATCATGTCCAGGCTGGGAACCCCCGGATAACCGGCCCCCGAAACCGCCTGGAGGGTGGCGGCGAAGATACGCTTGACTTCATAGCCCGCCCGGATGAGGGCGTAGACGGGGGTGGTATAGCTCTGGATGGAGCAGTTGGGCTTGACGGCGATAAAGCCCTTGTCCCAGCCCCGCTTTTTCCGCTGGGCCGGGATAATATCCGCGTGCTGGGGGTTTACCTCGGCGATGAGCACCGGCACGTCTTCTGTCCAGCGGTGGGCCGAGGCGTTGGAGATGACCGGGATTCCGGCGGCGGCGTAGGCTTCTTCCAGGGCCCTGGTTTCGTCCTTGCCCATTTCCAGGGCCGAGAACACAAAGGCGCAGTTCCCGGCTTTTGCGGCCGCCGCCGCCCCGGCAACGTCGCCGGCGTCGGCGACGGTAAGTTCCCCCACCTGAGCGTTATAGCTCCGGGAGAGCTGCCAGCGGCCGGCCACGGCCTGGGCGTATGGTTTCCCGGCGCTCCGGGGAGAGGCCGCCGCATAGCGCACCTCAAACCAGGGGTGGTCATTGAGCAGGGCAATGTAATGTTGTCCGACTATTCCGGTGGCGCCTAAAACGCCTACAGGGATCTTTGCCATCTTTCGCTCCTTTACCATCGTATGCGCCGAGGCGCCGGGGAACTATGCGCCGGAAACCGGGATCTCCGGTTTGCGTCCTTTTTTCCCCCGTTTCTTTAACACCGATTTTTTACAAACCATTAAAATACCCGACAGGGCGTAAACGGTAAAAATGATAAAAAAAATATTCTGGGGATACACCGCGATAAGCAGAACCAGCACAATCACCATCACCAGCATGCGTATGGCGGCGGGCCGGGAAAATTTCAGGCGCTTGAAGGAATAATAGGGGACATTGGAAACCATCAGGAAAGACAGGGCCACCATCACAATGGGCATGGCCTTGAAAAAGGCGGGCATTTGTTTCTGCAAAAGGTCGATGGTCCTAAAATTAAGGGCGGTGCCTTCGGGCACCAGGAGCTCATAGCTTAACACAAAGGAGACCAGCACCCCCGCCGAAGCGGGAGTAGGGAGCCCCTTGAAATTTTCCAGGGGTATGTTTCGTTGGGCCATCACATTGAAACGGGCCAGGCGCAGGGCGCTGCATAAAATAAAAAGGACGGCAATCGCAACGCCTACCCTCCCCATGTTTCGCAGCGCCAGTTGATAGATCATCATCGCCGGCGCGATGCCGAAGGAGACCAGATCGCTGAGGGAGTCGAGTTCGAGGCCGAAGTCGCTGGTGGTGTGGGTCATCCTGGCGATTCTGCCGTCGAGTATGTCGCAGCCCAAGGCAAAGACCAAGGTCCAGGCGGCCCGCATAAAATACCCGTCTACGGAAGACACCATCGACAAAACGCCGAAGGCCATATTCGCGCAGGTAAAAAACGAAGGCAGGATATAAATCCCCTTTTTCAGATTGGCCCTCATGGCATTTCTCCTACTATCGTAATGCCCGCCCTGACCGGGTCGCCGGGTTGTACCTTTATTTCGACGGATTTGGGCAGATGGAGGTCCACCTGGGAGCTGAATTTGATGCAGCCGATTTTTTCCCCCTGGGTGAGTTCGTCCCCGGTCTTGACCCAGGAAACGCATCTTCTGGCCAGGAACCCCGCTATCTGCCGCACCGTAAAAAGGCCCCGTTCGTTTTCGATGGTAAAAATATTCTGCTCGTTCAGGGAATGGGCCAGAGGGTCCCAGGCCATTAAAAATTTGCCGTCCCGGTGTTCAAGGCTTTTCACCCTTCCCCGTACCGGGGATCGCTGGAGATGCACGTTAAAGATCGACAGGAACACCCTGACGACCTTTTCGTTTTCGTCCTCTTCGGTTTGTAACACCGTGCCGTTACAGGGAGAAAGGACGTGGTTTTCGTCCCCGGCGACGGTGATCGCGGGGTCCCGGAAAAAGAACAGGCAGAAGAGGGCAAAGACCAGGAGCAGTATTCCCAGGCCGAGGAGTATGCCAAACCCCAGGGGATAGGCGGAAGCCGGGCCGATAACCGCGGAGACGGCGATAAAGAGCGACCCCAGCGCCAGGGGGGGGAGAATAAAAGGGCGGCCTTCTTTAACGATGGACATCGGTTCCTTCTTGTTCTCCGGGCTTGAGCTTTCCGGCCAGGGATTTTTTTTCTATCATTTTGAGGATGAAATATTCGCCGACAAAAATCAGCCCCATGAGCACGTAGGTTATGCCGCCGTTATAGACCCCCCAGACCACATCGGAAGCCAGGAATACGGTGAACAGCGAGACGGCGCCGTCGAAAACAAAGAACACGCACCAGACGATTGCCGCCTTCCGGCAGTAACGGTCAAAAAACCGCGGCGCTATGTGCTCTTTTATCGTTTTATCAAACATATTGATAAAATAAAAAACCACCGGCGGGGGGATAAAAATGGACGTCCACATTATCACCAGATACACGAGATCCGCCAGGGCCGGATAAATTTTGAGGGTCAGCGAAGATTTGGTAATGAGGCAGATGATCCCGATACCGCATAATATGGCGGGGCTGATAAAAACCACGAACCGATGCCTTCCCTTATAGTGATGCCGGTTCACCAGGAAATAGGCCGCCGCCAGGGCTATAATAAAAATCGAAAGGTATTTTATCGAGAGCTTAAGGATTACCAGGGCGCTGAAGACCAGTACCGGATATAGAACTATCAGGGCGCCAAACAGATACTGCATCCGGCGCTTCAGCTTGTCGGTTTTCACGCACACGTTTCCTTGAAGGGTACTCATAATGGTTATAGCAGTTTATTCCTTTTTTTAATGCTTATTCAAGTATAGTCCTTCCTCGTGCGGGAAACCGGAGCCGGCTTCTTTCATCCATAAGATACGACTTAAAACCGCAATATTTAAAAAAGAAAACCGCCGGCCGCCCGGAGGGCACGGAAAAAAGCGGGGAATGCCGAACAAAAAGCCCGTGCCGTCCGTGGTTACCTATTATTCCCGCGCGTAGGGTGCGGTATTAGCGCTTCAAAACGCCGCGATGCCCAGCAGCGTGAGGGCTGCCCGGAGGGGGGGCTCGTTCTTCGGGTCCAGCCGGCCCAGGGGGAGGCGGCAGGGGCCGCCGGGCAGCCCGGCCCAGGTCATGGCCGCCTTGATGGGCACGGGGTTGGTTTCGATGAACGCCGCCCGCACCAGGGGGAGAAGCTCGAAATGGAGCCGCCGGGCTTCTTCAAAATCCCCCGAGAGGCAGGCCCCGGTG
The DNA here is from genome assembly GCA_031273405.1 of Treponema sp. The sequence goes on along the minus strand of JAISRW010000039.1, from coordinate 2,225 downwards.
AGGGCTTTGACCCTGGCCGGGACCAGGTTGGAAATGACCGAGATAACCCCGCCGCCGCCCAGGGCCGCCAGGGGCAGGGTCATGGCGTCGTCGCCGCTGAGGACGGCGAAGGAGCGCCCCTGGGTTTTGAAGGGAAGGGCGATAGCGCTGATCACGTCCGCCATCTGGCCCAGGTCGCCTGAGGCCTCTTTGACCCCCGCGATGCCCGGGATGGCGGCGATTTTTTCCATCAGGGGGGTGGGGATGTTCCGGCCCGTCCGGGAGGCGATGTTGTAGACCACAATGGGGAGCCCCGGGGCCGCGGCGGACTCAAAGTGCCGGAGGAGGCCGTCGTCGTTGGGCTTGTTGTAGTAGGGGGTCACCACCAGGGCGGCGTCGGCGCCCATGTCCCTGGCCCGTTTGACGTAGAGGGCCATGTGGCGGGTGGAATTGGACCCGGCCCCGACGATAACCGGCGCCCGCCCCGCCGCCTCGTCCAGGGCAATGCGGATGAGCTTTTCTTCTTCGTCTTCGTCCAGGGTGGGGGCCTCGCCGGTGGTTCCCAGGGGGACCAGACCGTCGATGCCTGCTTCAAGCTGAACATTGACGAGCCGGCGGAAACCGTCGTAATCCACCTGGCCCGAATCCTTCATGGGCGTGATAAGGGCCGTGTAGGCGCCCCTGAATTCCTTCATGATTGTCTCCTATAGCTCTACAGAAGCGGCAATTTTTTTCCGCACCATGTCCACTTTTCCAGTATACGCGATTACCGGAAAAACGGGAAGCCCTCAGAGGCCGGGACGCCGGTGTTTACCTTCAACCGCCTGAACCGAAACCGAACGCAAGCGCCGCGGCCGCCTTACCGTCCCCACGCTCCGCCTTATATCCCCACGCTTTGCCGTAACAAGGGCAGGATATGCCTCTGTCATAGCGGGATGTGCTTTTGTAACGGCAATCTTTGCCTTTATATTAACAGGATGTGCCTTTGTAATAACAATATATGCCTTTGTACCAGTAATTTTTGCCTTTGTATTGACAGGTTGTGCCTTTGTAATAACAATATATGCCTTTGTACCGGCAATCTTTGCCTTTGTATTGACAGGTTGTGCCTCTGTGAAGCAGTATGTGCTTTTGTAAAGACAGTATGTGCTTTTGTGAAGGCAGTATGTGCATCCGTGAAGGCAGTATGTGCCTTTGTAATGGCAGGCTCCGGCAAGTACCGGAAGAAATTCAACCGCAAAGTCGAATCGGACCGGAGGTCCGCAGTCGAAGAAGTTTTTGCTTGAAGCTCAGGCTTTACCTTGTCATATCCTGGTAATTTGTAAGATTTGAGATAAAAACAGGGAATACCATGGTTTTTTCTTTCCTTCTTCGACTGCGAACCATCGAACCATCGAACCATCGAACCATCGAACCGAAGGTTCGCGGTTCGCGGTTCGCGGTTCGATTTGACTTTGCGGTTAGAAATTCCCAAAAAAAAGCCTCCCCGGGGGCAATCCCGAGGAGGCGGGGACTTTGCTCCGCAAAGTCCCCCAAACGGCGGTGAAGTGCGCCGGTGTACACGGGGTTAGGCGTTCATCAACTCTCGCCGGTAGTTGTGAGGGCTGAGCTGATGGTTAACGTAGTTGTAGCGGTCGCCCCTGTTATCGTGTTGTTAGCAGCAGCGCCGAGAATCCGAGTTAACGCCTTGGTGGCTCCTGCCTCCGGCGCTTTCCCGGTCAGGCCAGTGCCGATGGCTATATCGTTGGTGGTATCCTGCAATGTGGTCTTGAGGCTGCCATTAAGTACATTGTTCGTGGCACCGAGAGTGCCGAGAGAAATTGTGGTGGTCGCAGGCAGGGTTATCTTGGCTACGGTGGCGTTAGGCGGCAGCACAATGGAGCCGGTGGTTCCAAGGCTGATAATGGGCACTGTGGCCGATGCATAAGCGGTTATGGTCAGGTTATTCGTCGTGCCGCCTTTCTGGGTTATCTTGCCGCTGGTTCCCGCTGTGAGCGTTACGGTAGTACTGCTTCCCGTTATGCTGGACGCTTCGGTGGCGGCCGCAATCGTAACGGTCCCGCTGCTGGCATCCACCGCTTGCCATACGCCGGTTATTTCGGTCACGTCGGCTGTTATCGCACCGGCTCCCGAAATCTTCGCGCCGTCGCTGGAGGCGCCGGTGAGCACGAGGCTGCCGGTCCCGGTAAGGGACACCGTGCCCGCGTTGGCGAGTTCCGCTCCCGCCGCCAGGGTGAGGGCGACAT
>JAISRW010000030.1 GCA_031273405.1 Treponema sp. | reverse complement strand
AAACTAAAATTTTGTGTTACGATTAATCATCAGGAATTTGCGGGGCTTTGCCTTTGTTGATGACTTCTTGCGGAGGCTTACATGATAAACTTGGAAGAGGCTCTTAAAAAATACGGCCTATCCATGCCCAATCCGCCCGCGAAGGGCGGCATCTATGAACCGGTCAAGGAATTCGGCGGCAATCTCCTTTATTTATCCGGGTGCGGCCCTGTTTTTAACGGCGAACAGCGGTTTAAAGGCAAGCTGGGGATAGAATATACGGTAGAACAAGGCCAGGAAGCCGCCCGTTATTGCATACTCAATCTGCTGGCAAACCTTCGGGCAAAGACCGGGAATCTCGGCAAGGTTAAGCGGATTGTAAAAATGCTCTGCTTTGTCGCCGGGAGCGATACCTTTTACGATCATCCCCAGGTAGCCAACGGCGGGAGCCAACTGCTCATAGACATATTCGGGACAGAAGCCGGCTGCTGCGCCCGTTCCGCCGTCGGCATGAACGCCCTGCCCGGCAATATTCCGGTAGAGATAGAATTGCTGGTAGAAACAGCGTGAAGGTGGTATCCACGCCTGCCCTGAGGTTGTTATTTTCACCGCCTGGCTCTTCCGCCGTGGCAGACATAGGAACAGAAGGATAATATGAAGCGCATCAGTGACGAGCTTAACAATCTTAAACGTCTCGTTCAGATGATGGCCGCCCAATTCGGCAGGGATTCTGAAATAGTGCTCCACGATCTCACAAAAGATTATGAACACACCATCATTGCCATTGAGAACAACTGGATTACAGGCAGGAAGGTCGGTGACGGCGGGACCAATCTGGGGCTTGAAGTGCTCCGCAATCCGCCCAGTACCAACGGGGATATATACAATTATTTTAACCACACCGCGGAAGGCCGCCTTTTACGATCTTCCACGCTTTACTTTCGTGATGATGAAGGGAAGGTTATCGGCTCCCTTTGCATCAACACGGATATAACCAGGCTCATGGATTTCCAGGAATATATCAAGGAACACGCCATGCCCCCTGAATCTCACGAAGTTGAGGAAGTCTTTTCCAACAAGGTGGAGGATCTGTTTGATTACTTTATCAAGGAAAGCGAACTTATTGCCCATAAACCCGCGGCCGACATGACCAAGGACGAAAAAATAGAAGTGATACGGTTTCTTGACAGCAAGGGATTTTTTCTCATTACCCGCTCCGGAGACAAGGCGTGTAAATTTCTCAACATTTCAAAATATACCCTGTATAAGTACCTGGGAATAGTCCGTAAAAAAGCGGAAGAATCCGGGGATGACCAAACCGGGGAAGGTAGAGTGTCATGAGTGCCGCGGCGCGCTGGTTATGCTTCGCGGAAAAACCATAGTAAGGAGATAAGCCGTGAACAGCTTCGATAAAAAGACCTATGCCCTGGAAAATACGGAGGATCTTGTCAGCCCCGCGTTAATTTATTACCAGGATATTATTTTAGACAATACAAAACGGATAATCAAAATGGCAGGGGGCGCGGAACATCTTTGGCCCCATGTTAAAACCCATAAGGCGGCCCAGCTAATCAGGATGCAGATGGGTCTGGGGATAAAACGATTCAAATGCGCCACCATTGCCGAAGCTGAAATGGCCGCCAGGGAAGGGGCCGCCTGCATTGCCATGGCCTATCCCCTGGTGGGGCCGAATATTGTCCGCTATCTGCGTCTTGCCGCGGCATATCCAAAGACGGTCTTTTACGCTTCCGGCGATGATTACGGCGCGCTTTCGCTGCTTTCCCAAGGGGCGGAGAAAATGAAAACCAGGATGCCTGTCCTTGTCGATGCGGATCTGGGGATGCACCGTACCGGCGTTCCCCTGGACGCCCTCGAAGGGTTTTACGAAAAATGTTCTTCCCTGCCGGGAATAATCTTGTCGGGCCTCCACTGTTATGACGGCCATCTCCATCAGGAAGATCCGGTTGAACGCGGAAACGCGGTCGGCGCGGCGGACGGGGAGATACGGAAGGTTATCGCTTCCCTCAAGGCGAAGGGCTTTCCCTGCGGCATCCTCATCATGGGGGGGAGCCCCAGTTTTCCCTGCCGCACCGGGGACGAAGCGTATTTTCTCTCCCCCGGAACAATCTTTATCGGCGACTGGAACTATTATAAAAATCTGCCCGACCTGGCTTTTACTCCCGGCGCCGCGCTTTTTACCAGGGTGGTAAGCCATCCCGCGCCGGGTGCCTTTACCCTGGATTTGGGCTACAAGGGAATAGCTTCGGATCAGCCGGGGCAGCGGGGGATCATCGCCGGCATGGAGGACGCGGAACCGGCGGGACACAGCGAAGAACACTGGGTTTTTAAACGCCCCCAAGGAAAGGACATCCCGCCTTTGGGTGAAGCCTGCTATGTGCTCCCCGCCCACATCTGCCCCACCACCGCGCTTTACCCCGTGATACAGGCGGCTTCCGGGGGGAAAATAACAGAAACATGGGAAGTAACGGCCCGGAACCGGAAGCTGGAATTTTAGTGTTCTGTCTTATACAGAAGGCATAATGAAACCCCGCAATACGGATCAATGCCGCAAGTCGAGTTTAGGCCCGAAAGGAGGGAACATGAGGATATTAGTAGTTGACGACGAGCGGAACATACGGGAATCCCTCAAAAAATATCTTGCCCTGGAGGACATCGAAGCCGAGGGGAGCGAGAGCGGGGAGGAAGCCCTGAGGCTGCTGGAAAAAGAAAGTTTTGACGCCCTGGTGCTGGATCTCAGGCTTCCGGGCATAAGCGGGCAGGCGGTGCTGGAACAAATTGAACGGCGGGGCATGCTTCCCCCTGTGATCATGATCTCCGCCCACGGGCAGATTCCCGACGCGGTGGCGGCTCTCAAAAGCGGCGCCAGGGATTATCTGGTAAAGCCCTTCGACCCGGCGGAACTCGTCATCAAGCTCCGCGCCCTGGTGGACGGCAGGCGGCTCGAAAATCTGATTGAGGCGGAAAAACGCACCTCCTGCCGGGACGGCGCCCTTATCGGCGAAACGGCGGTGATGCGGAAGCTTTCGGCGCAGATCGACAAAATCGCCGCCGCCAATGTAACCGTGCTTATTACCGGCGAAAGCGGAACCGGCAAGGAAGTGGCCGCCAGGGAAATTCACCAGCGGAGCCCCTTTGCAGGGGAGCCCTTCGTGGCGGTGAACATAGGCGGCATCCACGAGGGCCTTATGGAAAGCGAACTCTTTGGTCACGAGAGGGGGAGCTTTACCGGCGCGGCGGCCCGCAAGCAGGGGCTCTTTGAACTGGCGGGCAGGGGTTCCATCTTCCTCGATGAGATCGGCGAAATGCCCGCGCCCTTGCAGGTCAAACTGCTCCGGGTGCTGCAGGAAAAAAAGGTCCGTCGCCTGGGCGGGAACAACGACATCCCCATTACCGCAAGGATCATCTCCGCCACCAATCGGGACATTGAAGCGCTGGTCAGGGAAGGCCGCTTTCGGGAAGATCTCTACTACAGGCTCAACGTGTTCCGTATAGACCTCCCCCCCCTGAGGGATAGGAGGGAGGATATTCCCCTGCTCACGGATCACCTTCTTTCCCGTCTCATCGCGAGGATGGGCAGACCCCGGCTGGAACTTGCCCCCGGGGTGAAAGAAAAACTTTCGGCCTACCCCTTTCCGGGCAATATACGGGAGTTGGAAAATATACTCGAACGGGCGCTTATCTATAGCGAAGGAAATACCATTCGGGAAGAAGACATCGACCTCCGTAAAGAGCGCGGCCGGGAAGGCGCGGCGGCGGAGGGGCGAATTCCTCTTTTGGCCTCTTCATCCCCGGTTTCGATGGAAGAAGCCGAGAAGAAAGCCATCCTCGACGCCCTGGCCAAACACGGCGGCAACCGCACCAAGGCCGCGGAAACCCTGGGCATAAGCCGCAAAACCATACTCAACAAGCTCAAGGCCTGGGGGCTATAAGGGGCGGCAAAACAGAAAGACGCGCCGCCCCGGTCTTCCGATCCTTACCAAAAGAACTTGATGAGGCGGTTCTTGCGGACGGCGTTTCCCGTTTTCCCCTGCCGGATTAACCATCGGTCTCCACGCTCCTCCCCGGTCTAACGTTTTACCTTCAGGGATTCCAGGGTAGCGTCCCCCCGGACGAAGGTGAACCAAAGTTCCCTGTCGGCTTTTTCCCTCAGGGCCTTATAGAAGGTGGCTATATCTTTGACCGGCGTATCGTTGACCGCGGTGATCCGGTCCCCCCGCTGCATGCCGATGACCGCCGCCGGGGTTTCGTTTAGGACCTGAAGCACATAAACCCCCTCCGCGCCTTTATCGAGTTTGAGGCTGGAACGGATCGCGTCGCTGAGGGAAACAATATAAACCCCGGGCCAAAGCTTTTTGTTGTCCGCGGCCACCTCGTCGGTGCGGGTTTCTATACGGACCTCGAAATTCCTGGAAGCCCCGTCCCGAATCAGGGTAAACACCGCCTTTTCGTTGGGCCGTATATCCCCTACCATCTGGGTAAGGGGATTCACCCCCCGGGCTTCCCGGTTATCGATATGGGTGATAAAGTCCCCGGGCCTGATGCCGGCCTTGTCCGCGGGGGACCCCTGGAACACCTGGGACACTAGGGCGCCCCGTTTCCCTTCCAGCCCCAGGATTTGGAGGGTCTCCCTGTCCGCGTCGGTAAGGGATACCCCGAGCCAGCCGTCGTTGACGTTGCCGGATTTGATGAATTCGTCTATAGAACGCTTGACGTTATTGATGGGGATGGCGAAGCCCAGGCCCACCGAACCGCCCCCGTTATTGCTGGCGATCCAGGTGTTGATGCCGATGACCTCTCCCCGGATGTTGACCAGGGGCCCCCCTGAGTTGCCCTGGTTGATAGGAGCGTCGGTCTGGATAAAATCGTTGATATTCCCGCCGGGACCACCGGTGCGGCCGACGGCGCTGACAATCCCCATGGTGACCGAGAAGGAGAACTGCTCCCCCAGGGGGTTCCCCATGGCGATGGCCCAGTCGCCCACCTTGACATTGTCGGAATTGCCGAGAGTCGCCGGGGGGAAGAAATCGGAGGTCTTAAAGGAAACAACCGCCAAATCCCTGCGGCTGTCTTTGCCTACCAGTTCCGCCGGGTATTCCTTTCCGTCTTTGGTAGCCGCCTGAATTTCGTTGGCCCCGTCCACCACGTGGTTGTTGGTAAGCACATAGTATGTGTCCTTATCCTGCCTCACGATGATCCCCGATCCCAGCCCGGCGGAACGGAATTCCCTGTCCTGCTCCCGGTTCGGGCTTCCTTCCCGGGGGCCGAAGAAAAATTCCCAAGGGATGCCGTTAAAATTGGGGGTCTGCCTCCGCTGAACCGAAACGGTTTTTATCTCCACCACCGAGGGCAGAACCTTATCCGCCACGGAGCTGAAGGCGCTTTGGAGGCCTTCGGCTGCCGCCAGGGCGTCCTGGGGGATTACTACCGGCGAAGACGGCCCTTCCTGGGCCCGGGCTACATTCTTAACCCGGGGGGTTGAACAGGAAAAAGAGACGAAGGCCAGGAAAAATCCAAAAATTACCCCCACCAGGACTAAATTAAAAACCAAAAAATTTTTTGAAGATAGTTTCTTCATGAGATTCATATTCCTTTGCTCCTTAAATTACGGATTTACTTTTCACATCCACTGTCATTTTACCATAGCCGCGGCATATGTATTGCCCTTCTTTATATAATAATGAAATTTTCGCCCAATAGTTACAAAATATTTCCAAACCTTTCAATATGATGACCGGATGATGAGCGGTACACATAATCGTACACATGATTAGTACACAGTCCGCATTGAAAATGCGTATAAATCAGGAGCTTTTCCCAAAACTGAAGTTTTGGGAAAGCCTCTCAGGAAAAGTTTTTTCCGGTCACAAAATCCGGAAACCATCCTGGATGCCTTTGGTACGTGTGGTCTCACGTAAAAACCCAACCGACCTCCGGGGCGCCTCTTGACATAAGGGGGCTAATCGTTTATTTTATCTGTGAAATATTTCACAGAGAACGGTGTCTGACACCGTTTTGGCGGGGGTTATGGAACAGATTTCGGGGGCGGCGAAAGAACGGCTTCTTCATCTTTTGCGTATTTTGGAACACCGGGCCGGGGAGCCTGTCACTTCCGCCGGGATCGAGGCCCTGACCGGCTGGCCGAGCAATACCATACGGAAGGATATTTCCTGTCTGGGCGGGGACGGCGAAGCGGTGGGTTCAAGTTCGGGCTATGCTCCCGAGCTTCTCCTGCCGGCCATAAAAAAGGCCCTGGGCCTGGAAAAGCGGCGGAAATTCTGCGTTGTGGGGCTTGGCCGGCTGGGGTCGGCGTATCTCAACATCGGCGCCCCGGATCTGGGGGAATTCGAGCTTGTTGCCGGCTTCGATACCAATGTGAACCGGACGGAAATTCTGAAATCCCCGGTTCCCCTCTATCCGGCCTACAAGATGGGGGAAGTTATAGGCCGCTTCGGCATTGAGATGGCCCTTCTCTGCGTCCCCCCCGAAGCGGCCCAAGCGGCGGCGGAGAAGCTTGCCGCCTCGGGAATCAGGGGGATCGTCAATTTTGCCCCGGCGGCTCTCAAGCTTCCCCCGGAAATCCCGGTCCGCAACGTTTATGTTACCGACGAGCTTCGCTCGCTGGCGATAAGGATGATCTAATAAGGAGAGTTTATGCGGGTTTACAATTTTTCACCGGGGCCTTCGGCCCTGCCTCTTGAGGTGCTGGAAAGAGCGGCTTCGGAAATGACCGACGCCAACGGTTCCGGCCAGTCGGTGATGGAGATGAGCCATCGTTCCAAAGACTTCAAGCCCATCATCGAAAAGACCGAAGCCCTCCTCCGGGAGCTTATGGGTATTCCGGCCAACTACAAGGTGCTTTTTCTCCAGGGCGGGGCTTCCCTTCAGTTTTCCATGATACCCCTCAATCTGGCGGCCGGAGAGGAGGGGGAGGCGAAGAAAAAAGCCCTCTACATCGACACGGGGATCTGGGCCGGCAAGGCCGTCGCCGAAGCGGCGAAATACGCCGAGGTTCTGGTTCCCGCTTCCTCCAAAGACAGGGCCTACACCTATATCCCGGCGGCCCCGCCTGCGGACCCCTCGGCGGCCTACTACCATATCACCCTGAACAATACCATTGTGGGTACCAGGTGGCCCGCCGTACCGGACACCGGCAGCGTGCCCCTGGCCGCGGATATTTCCAGCTGCATACTCTCGGAACCCCTGGACGTATCCCGCTTCGGCCTCCTCTACGCGGGCGCCCAGAAGAACCTCGGCCCCGCCGGCGTTACCGTGGTGATCATCCGGGAGGA
>JAISRW010000263.1 GCA_031273405.1 Treponema sp. | reverse complement strand
GACATTACCGTAGCCAGGGCCGCCCCAAAAGCGTTCCATTTGAAGGCCGCCACAAAGAGGAGATCCAGGATCACGTTGGTAACGCAGGCGGCGCTCACATAATAGAAGGGCTGTTTTGAGTTGCCCATGCCCCTCAATATGGCGCTTAAGGCGTTGTAGCCGAAGATAAAGACAATCCCCGTCAGGGTAACCGTCAGGTAACGGTTGCTTTCGTCAAAGGATTCCGCCGGGGTTCTGATGAGGCGCAGCACAGGCTCCCTGAGAAAGAACATGACCAGAGAGATGCCCGCTCCCAGGATCAGGAGCACCGTGATGATCGTAGCGGTTACCCGCATGAGGGCCATCCTGTTCCCGGCCCCCAGGTACTGCCCTATGAGCACCGTGGCTCCCATGGAAAGGCCGATGATCGCGTTGGTCAGTATAAAAGTAACCTGCCCCCCTATGTTCACCCCCGACATGCTTTCGGTTCCGCAGAAATTCCCCACAATAAGCATATCCGCCACATTGTAGAAAGACTGGATAATATTGGAAGCCAGAAAGGGAACGGCGAAGATCACCAGCCTGGACAGCACGTTCCCTTTGGATAGATTGTTTTCGATTCCTGTCATGTTGTGCCGAAATTATAGAAGATAATTTCAACTTATAGAAGACTCCGCATTGCCTCATCAAAAATGTTACCCAACCACGATAAATGGGCTCCTTACGCAGTTTGCAAGGTAAACCGAACCGAAGGTTCGCAATCGCCTTGCAGGCGATTTTTGGAGGTTTTATGCGCGAAGCGCAACAAACTGCTAGCGTCCTTGGGCAGCTTCAGTATTCAAGGCCGAAATCCCGGTATTTTGCCGTAGGAACGCCGTCATAGCGGCGGACAGCCTCCACCCTTGCGCCCGGAGGACCCCGGCGCAGCCACTGGAGCAGCATTTCGAGCTTGTCGGCGGGACCTTCGGCCCAGACTTCCACATCCCCGTCCGGGGTATTCCTGACCCAGCCGGTCAGGCCCAGCCGGCGTCCTTCGCGTATGCAGGAATAACGGAACCCAACCCCCTGTACGCGCCCCTCTACCTGTGCGGAAAAAGCCGAAAAATCAGGCGCTGTCCGCCGACTCAATCCGGCCTTCCAAATCTCTTATGACCGAAGTTATCCGGTCCAAATCCGGGGGTTTGGGGAACACGGCGGCCACATCGTTTCCGGGGTCTTCCCCGGACGCAAAACCGCCGATAAGCAGGATGAAAGGCCTGCCGAAAGACGAATCTGCCCTGATGGTCGCGACAAGCCTGGGGCAGTCAACTCCGGGGAATTCGGTATCCAGGAGAATAAACCCCGGTCTTTTTTCGGCCAGGGATCTGCCCGTTTCAAAACCGTCAAAGGCCTGGATTATATCAATATCGGAGAACTCCCTTTGCAGCCGCTCTCTTAGAACCTCGCTTAGTTTCGCGTCTCCCCCGGCAATCAAAAGAGTATTCCAGTTGGCATTCTCCATGATGACCTGGAGAGCCTCTTCCGAAGCGTCCAAGCCCCGTTTTTCCAGAAAGGCAGCTAAATCTTTGGCGTAAATCCGGTATTGCCCTCCCGGCGTCGTAAAAGCCTTAAGATGGCCGTTTTTAATCCAGTTGATAGCGGTCTGATTTACTACCCCGCAGATATTGGCAGCTTCAAGGGCAGAAAAAATCCGTACCTTCCGTCCGTTTCTGGACACTTTCCCTCCTATTTTGTACCAAAAGAAAAAGTACTTCCTCAAAAAAACTATGTAACTACCCGGGCGGGGCTAACATCCTTCGGCGAAAAACCGTTTTAGGCTTTTTGCTGCTTTCATTGAACCGGAGGGTCTAACCCTCTCTGCCCGAAAAAACTACGTTTTATTTCGGGCTGCCGCCCAAACCGTTACCGGCATATAGTTATTGCCCTTGGCGCATAAAATCCCCAAAACCGACGATCAGGCGGTTGCGAACCTATAGTTCGACTTACCCTGCAAACTGCGTTTGAACCATCAAACCGAAGATCCGCAGTTCGCGGACGCCGGATAATCGCGGTTTTTATGGTTTTTTGTTAAAAAACGCCACGATATGTTCCTGAAACTATTATACTACTATTTTATCTAATAGTCATCTTTTTTTACCAAAAAGCGTAATTTTTCGAAAAAAAGACTCTCCCTGCCGCAGGACGCAAACCTTCGGTTTCGAACGAAGGTTCGGCGGGGTATGTTGTTCTCATAAGGGCTACGAATAAGACCGGCCGGATTAATCCTCAAAATACACCGAAAGAACATCCTGGGAAAACCCTTCAAATTTTAAAACCCCTCTGAGGGAAAATCCAGAAGACACCGGAAGAGAGGCCCTGGAGGAAGTTTGTCCCATATAGCGCTTGAGCAGGGCCAGCTCAGTTTCCTCGTCCAGGATACTTTTTAGGGCTTTCCCCGCCGAGGAGGAATCAATGCCCCGGTTCCTGAGAGAAGCCAAAAGCGTCCGGGGAGTGGGGATTTTCCCGCTCCGCCTGGCCAGCCTGGACCTGATCCATAGTTCGGCATAGCGTTCGTCGTTGATCAAGCCCAGGGAAACAAAGCGGGAAACCACGGCTGAAACGCCGGCTGAATCGTGGCCCCGGTGTCCGAGCTTCCGGGAAAGCCCTGCTTCCGTCTGCTCAGCCCTGGCTATCAGCCGCAGTCCGTCCTGTTCGGCCCGGTAACAGGCGGCGGCAAAACGCAAATCTTCCTCTTCGGCGGGAGAAATCTCCCTTCCTTCTTCCCACAAAGAAAGATCCGAAGCGGCTTGCGATAAATAACAGGTTTTTACTGAAAAAGAAGAATCGTCCGAAAGGGTGATTTTGAGAAACCCGGCGCCGTTTTCTGTACCGCTTTTTAAAGAAACAAGGGTCATAAACAAGGCCGCAAACTATCGCGGCCGCTCAGGCATGTGCGATTTTTCATATATCCTTCTTGCCCTCAAGGGTTTCTGACAAAGAAGCTCTACCTTTTTCGCTCCAACTCGCCGGTTTCCGCTGCTCCCCGCGGCGACCGAATAGTGGGGCTTTCCCAAAACCAACCGAGTTTTGGGAAAAACTCCAGGAGCCTGTCGCGCCTGTGGTTTTCATGGCTTTTTTAACTAAAAAGCCATGAAAACCACGATTATTGGGTATCCGTACGCAGTTTGTAAGGTATTAAGGTTTTATGCGCGGAGCCGCAACAAACTGCTAGTTACGCAAACTATCTCTTGGAGAACTGGAACCGTCTGCGGGCGCCGGCTTGGCCGTACTTTTTCCGCTCCACCATCCGGGAGTCCCGGGTAAGGTAGCCGTTGCCCCTGAGGCTGGTATAATTCCCCTGATCCACCTGGCACAGAGCCCTGGCAAGACCGTGGCGGCAGGCGCCGGCCTGACCGTTGGCGCCGCCGCCATAAACATTGATAATAATGTCGAATTTGTTCTCGCTGGCCGTAACCATGAGGGGCTGGCGTACCATGAGAGCGTGTTCCCCCTGAGGAAAATACCGGTTTAAATCCTTGCCGTTAATGGTTACCTTCCCGCTGCCGTCCCTGACATATACCCGGGCGACGGCGGTCTTTCTTCGACCGGTTCCGATACCAAGATTCTTTATCATAATTAGACCAACCTTCTCAGGCGGTTTCAAAATCTGATGTTTTGAAACCGCAATCTTAGATTTAGATGAAAAAGCGAACCGGAATTTAGTCCGGTTAGACGCTTTTCGGAAACCAATTTCAAAACCAACCGAGTTTTGAAATTGGCTCCCCTTATATTGACACGTTTCCAAACCGCCGATTTTGCCGGCTCTGATTTCGTGAATCCATAACCACCCAGGAGGGGGTTAACGCCCTTTAGCCATTATTGGCATATAGGCGCCCGGGTAGTTACTCAAATCTTCACAACTCAATCAGCCGAGGGTTCTGGGCGGCGTGAGGATGCTCGGCGCCGGGATAAACCTTAACATTTTTAAGCAGCTTCCGTCCCAGAGGACCTTTGGGAAGCATACCCTTAACCGCCAATTCCAGAGGAGAAGCGGGATGTTTTTCTATCAGCCTTTCGTAATTGACCGTTTTAAGCCCGCCGGGATAGCCAGAATGGCGGTGATACTGCTTTTGCACCCGCTTCCGGCCGGTAATTGCCGCCTTTTTGGCGTTTATAATCACAACGAAATCCCCTAGTTCCTGATGGGGGGCAAAAAGGGCCTTTTCTTTTCCCCTGACGATGGAAGCCGCCCTGGCGGCTACCCTTCCCAGGGACTTGCCTTCCGCATCGATAACAAACCATTCCCGCTCCACCACAGCGGGTTTTACAAATATCGTCTTCATGATTGCCATATGATACCGCAAAGAAAAAAACCTGTCAAGTGGTCGAATTGCCTCATCGAAAATGACACCGAAAAGGTTAAGTGCCTCATCATAAAAATGACACCCAAATTATAAGCTACCCATAGAGGTAAGCAAAATGGGGTTACAAATGAGCACGAAAA
>JAISRW010000226.1 GCA_031273405.1 Treponema sp. | reverse complement strand
ATGTTCCTGGGTATTATCAGCGTGATCAGCGTTTTTTCTTTATTGCTTATCATTTTTCATGTGGTGACTATTGTATATCCCGCGCTCATCTGTTTCGCCCTTTCAATAATTTCATTGGCGTTCCTTATACTCTTTGAGGGAAAATCCCTGTGGGAAGAAATACGGCAGCGTATGCATATTTAGGAACCGTGGAGCCAGCAGCCGCGGACCTTCGGTCCGATGGTTCGTCAGACCTACGGTCTGATGCGACTTGGCGGTTTATATTCTTCATGCTTATTTGTGGGTCAAGTTTAGGGTTTGTCCGCCGCATTTTTGGGCGGCCTACCGGTTACAAGCGGCGGCGCCGCCTGTTTGGGGACACGTCCCCGAAGGCTGGGGACACGGACCTTTGGTCCAACGGTACTATGACTGCATGCGGACCTTCGGTCCGGCGCCTTTCCGGATGAGGTGCATTGGACTTCTCCTCTGGTCTCATTAGGTTATGCTGAAAGGTTTCCCCACTTTCCTCCTTTCACGAGCTTTCGTGTCGCAATGCGGTTTATTTTCTTCATAAGTTATGTACTTTCGGACCAGAGGTCCGGCGGGATTTGTAAGGGGTAAAAAGTTTATATGCGCTGGCCCTGGAGACATTTCTATTGGTCGTTGACACAGGCGCCGCGCCCTCTTCATTTTTTCAGGGAAAAAGTTTACTATCATCCCATATATGTAACGGAGGTTCTTTATGACTGTTGAAACATTCAGGGGACGGTCTCTTTTGACATGGCTGGATTATTCGGCCGACGAAATCCGGCTGTTGCTGGATCTGTCAAAGAGAGTAAAGGCTGAGAAGCAGAGAGGCGAGATACGCCTGCGCTTTACCGGAAAGTCTCTGGCCCTGCTCTTTGAAAAACGCTCCACCAGAACCCGCTGCGCCTTTGAAACCGCCTTCGGGGAAGAGGGGGGCCACCCGGTGTTTCTTTCCACCCAGGATATTCAGCTTGGGGTCAAGGAATCCCTGGAGGATACGGCCAGGGTGCTGGGGAGGATGTTTACCGCCATCCAGTTCAGGGGTTTTAAGCAGTCCACGGCAGAAACCCTGGCGGAGTATTCGGGGATACCGGTTTATAACGGCCTTACCGACAGCTATCATCCTACCCAGGCGCTGGCGGATATACAGACCCTGGAAGAAAACTTCGGCGGCTGCCGGGGGAAAAAGCTCTGTTTCGTGGGGGACGGCCGCAACAATGTGGCCCGCTCCCTGATGGTGATATGCGCCAAGCTGGGGACGGATTTTACGGTGATAACCCCGGCGGGCTTGGTTCCCGACAAGGCCCTGGTAGACCGTTGCGTCCCCCTAGCCGCGGAATCGGGGGCGAAGCTCAGGGTCACCGACAGGCTGGAAGAGGTTGAAGGCGCCGAGGCCGTCTATACCGATGTCTGGGCTTCCATGGGAGAAGAAGACAAAAAGGCCGAACGGACAAAACTCCTCAAGTCCTACCAGGTAAACCAGGCCCTGATGGACAAAACAGGCCGGAAGGACACGATTTTCCTCCACTGCCTGCCGGCTGTTAAAGGCGAGGAAGTTACCGCCGATGTCGTCGACGGCCCCCAGAGCCGCGCCTGGGACGAGGCCGAAAACCGCAAGCACACCATCAAGGCCATCATGCTCGCCACGATTAACGGCTCCGGGGACTGATACCTAAAAGCACGGACCACACGGATAAAAACAGGAAGAAGGTTGGACAGCGCCCGATACCGCGCTTTTTCGCGGCTAAAATTCCAGTCTATCCTGTCCGGGTGGTTAAAATTTTCTTAATTGAGGCAGTTCCAAAATGTCAGATTTTGGAACTGCAACCTTAGATTTAGGAGAAAAAGCGGGCTTTTGACTGCTTTTTCCAAGAGCCGGGCCAAAACTAACCGAGTTCTTGAACCGGCTCAATTAAGAGGCTTTCCTAAAACTAACCGAGTTTTTGGATAAGCTCATAATAATGCCGCTTTTTGTTGCCGATATATAAAACATGAAACGAATAATCCTGGTTTGCGTGTTTGTATCAAGCCTGACGGCGTTTTGCGCCGCTCAATCTTTTCAGGCGTTCGGGGAACCCTTCCGCCAGGAAGGGATTGCCTCCTGGTACGGGGCGGAATTTGACGGGCGGCTTACCGCCTCGGGGGAACCCTTCGATTCCTCCCGCTTTACTGCCGCTCATCCGGTTCTGCCTTTCGGCACTTTTCTCAAGGTAACCAATAAGCACAATAACTATGCGGTTACGGTACGGGTAAACGACCGGGGCCCCTTCGTGCCCGCCCGGATCATCGACCTTTCCCGGGCCGCGGCGGAGCTTTTGGATATGCTGAACACCGGAACCGCCCCGGTGCTGATAGAGGTGCTCCCGTCAAAGACGGCGGCGGCTCCCGTGGCTCCGCCTGAGGTGACGGTTTTTGCGGCTCCCACGGCTCCGCCTGAGGTGGCGGTTTTCGCGGCTCCCGCGGCTCCCGCGGCTCCGTCCGAAGCGGCCTGGCAGGAGGCGGCTCTGGCGGAGTTTCCCGCTGTCCCCGCGTCCCTCGGAGCGGTCGAGGTCGTGTCGGCGCCTGTACCCTGGGTACCCGCCGTCACCATCATAGGGGGCATCGTGCCCCAGCCGGGAAACGCCAAAATCTACCGCCTCCAGGTGGGGGCCTATAAGATGCCCCGCAACGCCGTGGGGACCCTCGAAAAGCTGAAAAACGCCGGGCTGAACCCGGCCTATGAAAGAAACAGAGATTTGTACCGGGTGGTGCTTCCGGGTGTAAAGGCGGAAGACATGCCGCAAATCACGGAAAAACTAAAAGCCGCGGGCTTTACCCAGGCTGTGATTCGGGAAGAATGAGGCTTTTTTCGCCGGATAAAAAAGCCCGCTTTATAAGCCGGCCGAACCGTTTCCTCGTCATAGCCGAAAGCCCCCCGGATGGCGGGGGCCCCCCGGAGCGCCTTCCCTGCCATTGCCCCAATCCGGGCCGGCTCACGGAGTGCCTTTTCCCCGGGACAGAGCTCCTTCTGGAAAAGAGGACAGGAGGAAGGGAAGCCGCCAAAACCCTCTGGACCGCCGCGGCCCTCCGCCACAAAGGAAACATCGTCCCCCTGTTCGCTTCCCGGGCCAACCGGGCGGCGGAAGAGTTGGTTCTCCCGGAGGTAATCCCCGGTCTTCGGGAAATACACCGGGAATTCTCCCTGGGAGCTTCCCGCTTCGATTTCCTCTGCATAGGCAGGAAGGGGGAACGGCATCTTCTGGAAGTAAAGGCCTGTTCCTTGGTGGAATACGGGACCGCCATGTTTCCCGACGCCCCCTCGGCCAGGGCACTGAAGCACCTGGAGGAACTTGCCGCCCTGAGCGGAGAAGGATACGCCTGCCACGTCCTCTTCGTCATCATGCACGGGAACCCTTCGGTTTTTATCCCCAACCTGCACACCGACCCGGCCTTCGCCTCGGCCCTGGGCAGGTACTGCGCCGGGGAGGAGCCGGCGGTTAAAGCCCGGGCCGCCCTCCTCCGCTGCGGGGAAGACGGACTGGCGGAGTTGGCGGCCCCCTCCGTCCCCGTGGACTTGTCCCGCGGCGCCCTGGCGGCCCGGGACGCGGGGAACTACCTCGTCCTCCTGGAACTGGCCGGCCCCCGGCGTATCGAAATCGGCGCCCTGGGGACCTTCGGCTTTAAAAAAGGCTGGTATGTCTACTCGGGCTCGGCCGGAAAGAACCTTTCGGCGAGAATCAGCCGCCACCTGCGAAAAGAGGGGAAGAAGAAGCACTGGCACATCGACTACCTCACCCCCTACGCCGCCGGGATCAAAGCCCTGCCAATCATGAGCTGCCGGAACCTGGAATGTGAACTGGCCGGAGAGCTGGAGCGCCTGGGCGGGGAGCCCCTGAAAGGCTTCGGATCCTCCGACTGCCGTTGCGCCGGCCACCTTTTCTATTTCCCCGCCCCGCCCCTCTCGGACAGGGCCTTCACGGACACGCTTTTCCGCTACCGCCATATCGAGGGGTTCAGGAAATAGGCGGCAGAGAATAGAGAACAGGGAGAAGAGCAGAGAGCAGAGCGGCTACAAACCGCTCCCCCGCCCTATAACCTCTTCCCTATCCCATATCCCCGTCTTGAATGTTTTTCCCGCGGCCTGGAGAATATAGCCATGGAACCGATTATTCTGGCCTCCGGCTCCCCCCGCAGGCAGGAGTATTTCCGCCTCCTCGCCCTCCCCTTCTCCGTCCTCTCCGCCCCGGTGGACGAAACCTTCGGGGGCCTCTCCCCGGAACCCCGGGCCGCGGCGGAAGAGCTGGCCCTCCGCAAGGTTAACAGGGCCTTGGAACTTCTCGAAGGGAAAGAGGCGCCATGGATATTCGCCGCCGATACCCTGGTTGCGCTGGGCGGAAAAATATACGGAAAACCTCGGGATCGGGAGGACGCCGGAGAGACCCTCTCGGCTCTTTCCGGCCGGGAACACCGGGTCGTCAGCGCCATAGCCCTTTACAGCGGCAGAAAAAAAAGCGTCGACTGCCGTTCCGTCGCCAGCACGGTAAATTTCGCGTCCCTGGAGGAAGAGGAAATCCGATGGTATCTTGACACAGGAGAATGGCAGGGCGCGGCGGGAGCATACCGGATTCAGGGCCTCGGGGCCTGTTTTATTTCTTCGATACAAGGCTCCTTTTCGGCCATTGCGGGCTTGCCAATCCGCGAGTTTTATGTCATGCTCAGAGACAACGGCTATCATTTAGGCCGCCGGGAGTCGGGCGAAGCCGGGCTCCCAAGCTGAAACCTTAGGGTTTTAGTATTTTCCGCCGCCTGGGGGGTTTATTCCCTTTGCAGGCGGCGAGATATAGAGACGGCGGAGTTTCAGGGCGTTTTTAGCGACCCCCCGGAAGGCTCCAGGAGGAGGAAAATTTGGCGGTAGTTACCATGAAAAGCCTGCTCGAGTCAGGTGTGCACTTTGGGCATCAGGTAAAACGCTGGGATCCGCGGATGAAAAAGTACATCTTTGCGGAACGGAACGGTATCCACATTATTGATCTCCAGAAAACCATTCAGGCGATCAAAGACGCCTATGACGCGGTGAGGAAAATTGTGGCGTCGGGTAAAAGCGTGCTCTTTGTGGGTACCAAAAAGCAGGCCCAGCAGGCTATACAGAAGGAAGCGGAACGTTGCGGGGTGTATTATATAAACAACCGCTGGCTCGGCGGCATGCTTACCAATTTTGTTACCATTAAAAAATCTCTGCTCAGGCTTAAAAAACTTGAAAAAATGGAAATCGACGGTACTTTTGAAAACCTCACCAAGAAGGAAATAGCCTCTCTTGGCAAAGAAAGGGCCAAGCTTCAGAAGAACCTGGGGGGCATCAAAGAAATGAAGGAACTCCCCGGCATTCTCTTCATCATTGACACCCGGAAAGAGGCCATCGCGGTTGCCGAAGCCCAGCGCATGGGGATCCCCATCGTCGCGGTGGTGGATACCAACTGCAACCCCGACGGTATAGACTATCCCATCCCGGGCAACGATGACGCCATAAGGGCCATTACCCTCTTTACCCAGATCGTCGCCAATGCGGTGGAAGAGGCGGACAACGAGGTGGGGCTCAAGATCATCGAAACCCTTGGCGATGAGGACGAAGATATCGAAGATATCATGACCGATGTTTCGATCAAAGAAGAAGATCGGGAAATAGACATCGAAGCCTACGCCGGCGGGGACAGCGCCGCCGCCGCCGTCAAAGAGCCCGGGAGCGCCCCGGAAGAGGAAGACGAACTGCCGGTTGACGTAGACAAAGTTTACGAAAAGGAATGATATTTCCGGCGGACAAAAATAGAGGCGGTTCCAAAATGTCAGATTTTGGAACCGCAACCTTGAAAAACGCAGTTTCATCGAACCTTTGGTTCGCGGCTTTAGCCTGAGAAACTGCAAGAGCTGGTGACATCGGACCGTAGGTCCGCAATAACCGATTTTGTCACCAGCCCAATTATACATAAGGAGTTTAAACCATGGCTACTATAAGCGCCGCGGATGTAAAAGCCCTCCGGGAGAAGACCGGGGCGGGCATGATGGAATGCAAAAACGCACTGGTAGAGACCGGGGGCGATTTTTCCAAAGCGGAAAAACTTTTAAAGGAGAAAGGCCTGGCGGCGATAGAAAAACGTTCCGGCAGGGCTACCAACGAAGGCAGGATCTTCATCAAGATCCAGGACAAGGGGGAAGCGGGTTCCGCCGCGGTCCTGGCGGAACTGGTTTCGGAAACCGACTTTGTAGCCAGGAATCCCGAATTTATCGCCCTGGGAGGCGCCATCGCCGACAAGGTTCTGGAAAAGGGCTGTGACGACTCTGGCCTTTCCCCCGGCGGGGAAACTTTCAGCGAGCTTAACGCCATGGTCACCGATCTGGCCGCCAAAATCCGGGAAAACATGAGCCTCAAACGGGTCAAAGTGGTCAAGGCGGCGGCCGGCGAATATCTCGCCGGTTATATCCACGGCGACGGAGCCATAGGCGTGGTGGTTAAATGCGGCGCCGACAAGGGGGAAATCTTCAAAAATGAGGACGCCAAAGCCTTTGTCTTTACCCTGGCTCTCCATATCGCGGCCTTTAACCCCGCTGCCTTAAGCCGGGACAAAATCGACGCCTCCTGGCTCAAGGAGCAGGAAGAGATATTCCGCAAGCAAATGGAGCAGGACGAATCGGTAAAGGGCAAGCCCGCCAATGTGCTTGAAAATATTTTAAAAGGAAAGGTCAGCAAATTCCTCAAGGAGATCTGTCTTCTGGATCAGGGGTATGTCAAGGACGAAAAGCTCACTGTTGCCCAGGCCGTTGCCGACACGGGCAAACAACTGGGGGCGAACCTATCGGTCCTTGATTATGTCTATTTCAAGGTCGGCGTATAACGGGGTTTACAGCCCCTCACGCCAAAGGAAGGGAACATGAATAGCGTTTGTTCAGCCTCGGAAGAAAAAATGAAAAAGACCGTTCAGAGCCTGAAGGACAATTTTGCTTCCCTCAGGACGGGGCGGGCCTCGATTGCGCTTTTTGACAAAATACGGGTTGACTACTACGGTGAAAAATCGCCTTTGAACCAGGTAGCCAACATATCCATTCCCGAAGCCCGGCTCATTGTGATCCAGCCCTGGGACAAAGCCCTCATAGGGGAGATAGAAAAAGCTATCCGTTCCTCGGAGCTTTCCCTCAACCCTTCCAACGACGGCAAGGTCATCCGCATCGCCATTCCTCCCCTCACCGGGGAGAGGCGGAAGGAGTTGGCCAAACAGGCTAAAAATCAGGCCGAACAGAGCCGGGTGGCTATACGGAACATTCGGCGGGACGGCAATGAGGAACTTAAAAAACTCCTCAAAGACTCAAAGCTCACCGAAGACGAGGAGAGCAAAGCTTCGGAGGAACTGCAAAAACTAACCGATTCCTGTATCGCCAAGGTCAACCAGGCGCTGGAGGAGAAAGAAAAAGAAATCATGGAAGTTTAAGCAGGACATTTTTTTGGGAGACCGTAAGAATTTGGATCATACCATGGGCCCGCGCCATGTGGGTATTATTATGGACGGGAACGGCCGCTGGGCTCAGCGGCGGGGACAGGTCCGTACCCAGGGGCATCTTGAAGGCCTTAAAACGGCAAAAGAAATCGTTAAGACCGCCAAAGATATAGGCATATCTTACCTCACCCTCTACACGTTTTCCACTGAAAACTGGAAACGCGGCCCCGATGAAGTGAATTTTATCATGGGCCTGGTAAAGCAGTACCTCAGGAGCGAGTTGAATTTTTACCGGGATAACGGCATACGCCTGCGCCACGCCGGCGACAAGGAAAGGCTGGCGCCGGATATTCAACAGGAGCTCGAAGAGATGTGCGAAAACACCCGGGATTTTTCGGGGATCCAGGTGATCCTTGCCCTCAATTACGGCGGCAGGGACGAGATCGTGCGGGCCGTGAAGCGGATGCTGAAAGACAGGCCCGGCGGCGAAAGCGAAGTCAGCGCCGATGTTCTGGGCCGGTATCTGGACAACCCCGATATTCCCGACCCGGATCTCATCATCAGAACCGCCGGAGAGTTCAGAATCAGCAATTTTCTGCTTTGGGAAGGGGCTTACTCGGAATACTATATTTCCGATAAATTCTGGCCCGACTGGACAGGGGAAGACTTAATCAGGGCTGTAGAGAATTTTAAAAACCGCGATCGCCGTTTTGGATCTGTCCGGGCTGCCGGACCGGCGGAAGGAACCACATGAAACAACTTTTCCAGCGGCTGATCGTATTTTTCATCGGCCTTCCTTTCCTGATCATCCTGATCCTTTTTCTGCCCCAGTTTAACTATCTAGCCTTTAATTGCGTGGTCATTACCGTTTCGATCCTGGGGGCCCTGGAATTTCAGAATTTCCTGAGGCAAAAGAATATTTGCGTCTTCCCCATTGAGGCGGCTATTCTGGGCGGACTAAGCCCGGTGGCCGCGGCCGGGGCCGTATGCTTTAATTTCGGCTTTTTGGTCATCCCCGGGACGCTTATCCTGGGTGCGCTGTGGCTGCTGGTTTCCCAGATTTTTTCCTCCGACGAAAAACTCGACCTCTCCGTGAACCGCAGTGCGGCGGGGTTTTCGGTTCTTATCTATCCCGGCTCCTTCATGGCCTGGATAATCCCTCTTTCCCTTTTCCCCAAGCCCCACATAGTTATCTCCGTCTTCCTCCTCATGACCTATCTGAACGACGCCGCCGCCTGGGCCGCGGGGATTTGCCTCGGAAAGAAGAACCGGGGAATCATCCCGGCAAGCCCGAATAAGAGCGTTGCCGGCTTTGCCGGAGGCTTGCTGGCATCGGTCGCCATAGGCGTCATCGCCGCCCTCGTTTTGCCCGGCGCTTTCAATTCCTCCCCCATGCCGGGCCCGCTGGCCGGGGCGATTCTGGGGCTCATAGTCGGAGCCGCCGCCACCCTGGGGGATCTGGGGGAGTCGGCCCTAAAAAGAAGCGCCGGTTTAAAAGACTCAGGCTTTATTATCCCCGGCCGCGGGGGTATTCTCGATTCCATTGATTCCCTGGCGGCGGCCGCGCCGGTGTACTATATTTTTTACAGGATACTGTTTGGATAAAATCGGGAGAAAAAATGCAAATTCTTATTAAAATACTGTTGGGTCTCATGGGGCTGGGGATTGTTGTTTTTGTCCATGAGTTGGGCCATTTTATAGCCGCTCGGCGGGTCGGTATAGATGTGGAAGCTTTCTCCATAGGATGGGGCAGGCCTTTTTTAAGGAAAAAAATCGGCGCGGTGGAATACCGCCTGGGTGTCTTTCCCCTGGGCGGGTACTGCAAAATGAAGGGAGAAAACGAATTCCAGGAAGCCTGGGAAAACCGGCAGAAATCCGCGCAAACCAGTCCGGGCGCTTTTTTCTCGGCCAGCCCTTTCCGGAGGATTATCGTGTCCTTTATGGGGCCTTTTTTTAATCTGGTTTTCGCGGCTCTGGTTTTGTCCGCCATCTGGGGAATCGGCTTTGAGGTAATCACCCTGGATAACCGGATAGTCCTGGTTTCGGAGATCAGCCCCGGCTCCCTTAACCCCGCCGACGAGGCAGGGCTTAAAACCGGCGACAGGATCCTGGAAATCAAAGGCCGGAACATCGAAAACTACCATGATATACAGGAGATCATCACCTTAAGCCCCGAAGAGGAACTTTCCGTTAAAGTCGATCGGGCGGGCGAACTCATCGCCCTTACGGTACGGCCAGGGCTGGAAAAAAGCACCGGCGCAGGCAGAATAGGGGTTTATGCCTGGGTAGATCCCCTGATTGGGACGGTTGCCGAAAACAGCCCCGCCGCCCTGGCCGGGCTTAAAGCAGGGGATCGGCTCCTCAAGGCCGCCGGCCGGGACCTCCCCCACACCATGGCCTTGAGCAAAATTCTTGAGGAAAAGCCCGGGGTTCTGGAACTGGAATTTGAAAGAGACGGCGCGAGGCTTAGCTCCTCCCTGGTCCCGGTTTACAGCGAACCGGAAGGGGCCGGCCTGGGCATAGGCTGGCAAACCATTCGGTATCATACCCCCAGGCTTTCGCCTTTCGGCGCTTTGGCCAAGGGTCTTTCGGAGTCCTGGAAAACCTTGACCGTTTCCATCAGAAGCCTCGGCCTCCTTTTCAGGGGAATAGATCTGACCCAGGCGGTTTCGGGGCCGGTGCGCATCACCTACATGGTGGGCGCCGCCGCGGCGGAAGGTTTCGGTCAAAGCATAGGAACCGGGATAAGCACTATGGCAAATTTCCTGGCTCTTATTTCTATTGCCCTCTGTATTATGAACCTGCTCCCCCTGCCCATTCTGGACGGCGGGATGATTGTGCTTTTCGCTATAGAAGGAATAACCCGTAAGCCTCTCCACCCCAGGGCCGTTTATATATTCCAGACCGTTGGAGTAGTTTTGATTTTTGGCCTTATGATTTTTGCGGTCTTTGGCGATATTTTGTATCTGGCAGGCCGTTAGTACCGTGATTAGTCTAAATGACGAGCTTTTCCCAAAACTCGGTTAGTGCGAACCTCCGGTTCGATGGGAAAAGCTTCCGAAAAAGCGGCCTAATCGGACTAAAGTCCGGCCCGCTTTTTCATTTAAATTTAAGGTTGCTTTCCCAAAACTTCAGTTTTGGGAAAAGCGTTAGCTTTTAGCTAAATCAAGGTACCAGGAGCGCAAGATGCAATGCAGAATTCCTTGTTTTTGCGATAATTCGTTTACCGTGGAAGCGGCCGAAGAAATCGATCTGGATTTGAATCCGAGCTATATGGACGAAATCCAGAATGGAAGCTTTATGAATTTCCACTGCCCGAGGTGCGGAAAAAAGCATAAACCCGAATTTCCCATTACGGTTTTATGGCCGAGTAAGAAACTGAGCTTCCAGGTCTTGCCGGAACTGGACAGGGGAGCATTCTACCGGAAGAAAAAAGAAATTCCCGACAAGGGGCCGCTAAAAAAAGAAACCATCATAGGCTATCCTGAACTGGCCGACCGGCTGGCGATAATAAAGGATGGCCTGGAACCTGCGGCGGTGGAAGCCATTAAATACTACCTCCATATCAAGGCGGAAGAAAACTACCCCGATGATGAGATGGAAATATGGTATGCCTCTTCATCCCCCGGGTATCTTGAATTTCATATCCACGGAATCAGGCAGGACGAGGTGGCGGTTATGAAGGTCCCCCGTGAGACCTACGAAAAAACCCTGGATGATTTTTTAAAGCACCCGAAGAATGAAATATTTTCGGTCCTCCGGGTCCGAAGCTATCTTTCGGTAAAAAATACCATGCGTCCGGAGGGATTGAAATGACGCCGCCGCAAGCCCGGGGCTTTGCCCCGGCAGCCGCGGTTTTTTGCGCGAACCGCGGCAAACTGCCGGCGCTTCTGGTTTGTGCCTTCCTTTCCGTTCTCCCGTCCTCCGCCCAGTCCCGCCGGCCCCTGCCGGGGGGGCACCGGGGAAATGTTACCGCCTTGGCTCGGGATCCCCAGGGCCGGCTTCTCAGCGCCGGGGAGGATGGTTTTCTCGAAATCTGGAACACCGAAACCAACGAGGCCGAAGAGCGGTTCCAGTTGAGCTCCTATCCCATAGATTCCATGGCCCTAAGGCCCGGCAAGCCCCAGATTGCCGTTATAGAAAGCGACGGTATGGGGCTCTGCAAGATTTCAGCCTGGGACTATATTGAAAAACGGAATCTCTTCACCCTGGGCTTAAGGGACCCGGTATCCTATATTAATTATTCGGCAGGCGGAAACTTCCTCATAGCCGCCGGGGGCGGCAGAAACGGGGCGGCCTTCATTCATCCTGAAACCGGGGAAACCCTCCTGTCGCCCCGGGAACTTTCCGGCCCGGTTGAGTTTGCCGCCACAGGCAGATCCGAAAGGACCATGGTCTGTTACCTGCCGGCGGGGGTTCTTTCTTACTGGGATCTGGAGACAGGCAGGGAAATCCGGAGGTTTAACGCCCTCCCCAATATAAAAGAACCGGTCCTCATCGGAAACAACCGTTTCCTGGCCGGCTTCGATCCTTCAGGGCTCATAATTCTGGACGCCGTTTCGGGGCTTGCGATGATCCGGGCAGGAAACATCACAGAGGGGAAAATTTTTACAGGGGATCCGGATTCAACCGAATTCGTCTGCCTCAGCTCCGCTCCTTCCTCCGCGAGCCTCTTCCATCTGAATATAACCAATGTAAGCCGCCTGGAAATCAAAAACCGGAAGCCGCTGCCTTCTTCGTTTCCCCGGATAAGCTGCGGGACCGTCATTTCTTCCGACGCCGTGGCTATGGGGAACGCGGAGGGGGAACTCCTGGTCTTCGAGAGCGGTGGAAGCTCCAGTCTGATGGAAACCGGCGGGCGGCAGGAACAGATTCTTGACGCGGCATCTTCTTCAAAGAATTTGGCCTTTATTACCGAAAAGAACCTGGCGGCCTTTATTCCTCTGGATTATAACCGCATAAACCCTGAAAGCAGTCTCAGGCTGGAAGATTCAGGGGTCTATACCAACATCGCTTCGGATCCTTCGGGAGATTCCTCGTTCCTGTTTTGGCAGCCTGACAATATCCGCACCTTCCCGATGATCAAAAACTATTCCGGTTCTCCCGAAAACGGATCGGTTTCCGAAGCCTTCCTTAACAGGATTAGTTTCAGATTTCCCCTGCGTTCGGTTTCAATCCTGGAAAACAAAATTCTGTTTCTGGATTCCATGGGAAACCTCAGGGTCATAAACAGGGATTCGGAAGATACGCTCTTTTCCTATTCCGCCATAGGCTGCCAGGATGCCTCGTTTATGGACAGAGACAACATCATCCTGGGGAGAAGCGCCGTTTCGGGGAATAGCCCCTTTCTTAAGATCAATATCGTCACCGGCGAAACCGTGCCCTTTGCTTATCCCGCCGCCATAGGCGCCAGGGTTTACAGGGGCTCCGGGGGCGGCGTCTACGGAGCCGCGGTTATCCAGGGAGCAGAGCCCCAGACCGCCATTGTCGCCCTCCACGCCTCAAACCCGGCCCAGTCCAGGCCCCTTGTGGAATACGGCGGGGAAGATACCTTTTTCGACATGGCGGAAACCGGAGGGTTCCTGGCCTCAAATTTAGGAGGCGGCGCCGCCGCTGTTTACAGGATCGCAGGAAACTCAGGGGGAGCTCCCGCGGCCCACCTCTTGGAACGAAGCCCCGGTTTTCCCCGTAAGATTCTGAACGGGGACCGCCGGTTTATCCTCCTGGATACAGAGGGGAACATTACCTGGCACGATGCGGCGACCGGAAAGATAATGGCCGTTTTCAGGCTCTACGAGAATGAATGGACCCTTGAAAAAGAGGGAAGTTTTATCCGGGGCCGCCTTACATACTAGTTTGTTGTACTTCGCGCATAAAATCTCACAAAACCGCCCAATCGGCGGTTGCGAACCTTCGGTTCGATTTACCTTACAAACTCCCACAGGCTCCTAGGAGCCTGTTGCACTTGTAGGTTTTATGGCTTTTTTCAAGGAAAAATGCCATAAAAACCACGATTATTGGGCATCCTTACGCAGTTTATAAGGTAAAAAATCGCCCGCAAAGCGATTTTTTGAGGTTTTATGCGCGAAGCGCAACAAACTGCTAGCACTACCGCGTTACCTTGCTCAAGGGGTATCTGCCATCTTTATGCCAACTATTGCTCATCCCCTATTCTTTTCAGGGTCTCATCGGAACTGCCGCCGGTAAAGGTGAGCATTTTATCCGGGAGAGAGCCGCCTGTTTTCCACCAGGTAAAGGGGACGGGACTTTGCCACGCGCCTTTGTCTTTGATGAAGAGCAGTCCCTTCCATTGGGAGGAACCGCTTTCGACTGTTTCCGTGTAGGCTTCAAGGGCGACGCCGCGGGTAAAGCCCCGCAAATACGCGAAACTGCCGCTTATCGTTATGGTGTCGATGTCAAGGGCAAGTTCCCCTCCGTACCAATAGTTCTGCTCAGTACGTTCCCATGCGCCGTGAAGGTCATAGTCAACGGTTTTGTAGCTGTCGCCGAGGTCGTCGCAGGCCGCCATGGCAAGGGCGGTCAGTACTAAAAGAAAGCGTTTGGTTTGTTTCATCGCGCCGCTCCCGCCCCGCCGCTTACACATCCGGTTCAGCCCACGCCGCAACCACGCCCATGAGTAGCGCCATGTGAACATTCCCGCCGGAAACAGCTTCTTTTTCATGCACGGACCCCCACCGGATAATAATTCCACCTTTTAAGCATAGTTTTGTCAAGGGTTCCCGGCGGCCAGGGCAACAGCATTTACTCTTAGTGAAGAAAAATAGAGTCAGCCCTGCGTTCCCAAAGTGGTGGTGATCCAGAAAGTATGATAGGCCGTCAAACAAAGCCGTAATTGATGTAAAAGAAAGCTATGTCAAATGCCTTCAAGTGGTTATACAGCTTCTTTGAAAAACAACAGGTCCGACGAAA
>JAISRW010000216.1 GCA_031273405.1 Treponema sp. | reverse complement strand
TAAAAAAACGCCCCTGTCCAGGCAAACAAGGGCATAAACAATGCGCTGCGGTTATCCCAGAATCCATTATCAATCAGCGCCGCAAAGGTATGCCAGGATGAATTAAATCCAAGCCTGCTGTGTAAATTGCCAAGCCCGGGAACAGTACCGTATTCATTAAGCCAGCGTATGGTCTGGGCGTGGTACAAATCCGTATCATAATTTACATGCGGTATTATGCCGCTATAGGCAAATAAGCAGTTTATTCCCAAAAGAAAAAGCAGGGAGATAAAACAAAAAACAAAAAGATCGCTTTTTTGGTACTCCGAAAGCGAAACTTTGTATTGGTTTAACCACAGGGGAAAACCGCTTATGCCCAATACGCCAATGAAAACAAGTATAATCAGATTCAACGGAACAAAAAAAGAAACAAGCATCGCAAGCGTACTGGTAACAAAAAAACCAATCCACCAATAGATCCAGGGGTTGCGGGAGGTATACCGTATCAGCCTGCCGAATAGAATGCCCATTCCCAACTGTGAAACGGCTATAACCGTTGTTGAAGCCAGCAAAAACAGCATAAAACTCCTCCCTGCGGTTAAATAGTTTTTTTGTTCCCCGGAAACACCAGCATTTTTCTTAGCAGAAAATTTCCCGCAAACCCCAACAGGGATGCCCAGAATTTTGCCCCCACCGGGTTCCGGGCAAACGCGACAAGAGCGCGGGTTGCGGCATAATCAATTCCGCCCATAAAGGCCACCGAAAGCAGGTACAAAACAATTTCCCCTGCCGTATTCCAGCGGGCCCTGTGCCGGAACAATATGGATATGCAAAGCAGATAATTACATAACGCGGCGGCAATGAACGCCGCTATTATGGCATAATTCAGTTGAACACCCATACGGAATGCGGAGGCGAAGCAGATCACGTTAACCAGCATTGAAACGCCGCCGATGAACAAATAAAGCAGGATCTGCATGGGAAGGGGAGCGGTATGGGCTCCGTAATGCAGGATACAATAAAGCGCGTGAACGCCGTCACGCCAGCCTATTTTTTTACCTTCTTCATAGCTGCGGGGATTATAGGAAATCGCGCATTCATAGATGCGGTATCCTCCCTGGGCAACCTTCGCGGTTATCTCCGGCTCAAAACCAAAGCGTTCTTCCTTAAGGGACGGCGCGATTTCCCTGATTACCTCGCGGCGGAAAAGTTTATAGCAGGTTTCCATGTCGGTAATATCAAGGTTGGTAAACATGTTGGAGGCTTCCGTAAGGCGCTTATTCATCCAGGTATGCCAAAAATAAAGCACCCGGCGCGTATCCGGCTTTAGATAACGGGAACCATAAACCACATCGGCTCTGCCGTCCACAAGAGGTTCAAGCATGGTTACGTAGTCATGCGGATCGTATTCGGCATCGGCATCCTGGATTCCCACAAATTCGCCTTTGGCGTGGATAAAGCCGGTCCGCAGGGCGGCGCCCTTACCCCGGTTTTTTTCATGTTTCAGTACGCGGATTTTGCTATACCTTCCGGATATGGTTTCAATTATCTGCCGGCTGCCGTCGGTAGAGGCGTCATCCACAATAATAATTTCAATGGGAAAAGGCTGATCTGCGGAAAAGTCCAAAAGTTTCGTAATACAGTTTTCAATAGTTCGAGCTTCATTGTAACAGGGAACTATAAGTGAAAGGGTAAATACCGTATCCACGTCAGCCTCCTTTTCCGTTTTCCGGGGTAAAATATGATACAAAACAATCGCTTTTTATTGCAAATAACGGATACAGCACCACAAGAATAAACCATGCCGCAATTGACATTACCAGAGATGATTTACATCTGATGCGCCGCCATAGTCCTTTTATAACAAAAAAAGAAAACCTTTTGCTCTCCTTTTGGATAAAGCCATATTTTTCAAAAAGTATCTTTAAATTGGCCGGATTAAAATAATGAAGATGGGGAGACGCAAATCCCTTTTGCCACAAGCGATCAAAAGGCGCGGACATGCCTTTTTTGTACAGGAAGAACGCGGCCTGAAACATCAGTCCACTGCTGCATGGCAGATGAACTATTGTCACGCCATTCGGGTTTAGATATTTTTTGATTCCGGTCAAAATTGAATTGAGATCCGGTATGTGTTCAAAAGAATTATTAAAAATAACAACATCAAAAGTTTTTCCGTTAGTTTTTCCGTTAAGTTCATCCGCGGCAGGGAAAAACCCTGTGATAACCTCAAGCCCGGCACTTCGGCATTGTTCTGCCAAATGTGCATCCGGCTCAAGCCCGGTAGCCGGAAAATCATGCGTCTTCGCAAGTTTTAGGAAAGTACCGCGTGAACTCCCCACATCCAGGATGGTTTTACATTCGGAAAATTTCGTCTTGAGCATTTGAAAAATACGATTGAAATTCTTTTCCCATACCGGATCAACCGATTCAACTTCCGCTCCCGCTCCCGGCTGTTGACAGGACATCATATACCGGCACGCATTACACATAGCGTAGCCTCCGGTAATATGCGTCATTTGAGAAGAACAGACCGGACAACTTTTGCCAGACCGGGAAAAAGAATGATTTCCTAGTATTCCTATCGGGGGGGGGGGGGGGGGGGGGTAAGAGTGTTTATATTTTTTTTAGCATCCACCGTGGATAAACCTCTTAAAATAAGCGATGGTTTCTTTTAGGCCCTCTGCCAGAGGAACCTTTGGCTCCCAGTGCAATTCTTTTTTTGCAAGGCTGATGTCGGGCTTGCGCTGTCTGGGATCATCGGCGGGCAGGGGGTGAAACACAAGTTTTGATTTGCTGCCCGTCAGGGACAATATGTTCTCCGCAAGTTCAAGCATGGTAAATTCATCCGGATTTCCGATATTGACGGGCCCCGTAAAATCCGCGGGAGATTTCATCATGAGTACTACCGCGTCAATCAGATCGTCCACATAGCAGAATGAACGGGTTTGGCTGCCGTCTCCGTAAATGGTAATATCATCGCCCCGGATCGCCTGCATAACGAAATTACTTACCACCCGGCCGTCGTTGGGATGCATCCGCGGTCCGTAGGTGTTAAAAATACGGATAACTTTTATTTCAACCCTGTTTTCCCGGTGGTAATCAAAAAAAAGCGTTTCCGCGCAGCGCTTTCCCTCGTCATAACAGGAACGGCTTCCTATGGGGTTAACATTTCCCCAATAGGATTCCACCTGGGGATGCACCGCAGGATCTCCGTAAACTTCGCTGGTAGAGGCCTGTAATATCCGGGCTTTGGTACGCTTGGCAAGGCCCAGCATGTTTATCGCCCCGTGAACACTGGTCTTGGTTGTCTGAACCGGATCGTACTGATAGTGCGGAGGGCTTGCGGGACAGGCAAAATTATAAATGTGATCTATCTCGGCATAATAGGGGAAAGTTACATCATGCCGCACCAGTTCAAAATAAGGGTTACCGGCCAGATGGGCTATGTTCTGTTTTTGTCCGGTAAAAAAATTATCAAGACAGAGAACTTCATTCCCCTCTTTTATCAAACGATCGCAAAGGTGGCTGCCTAAAAATCCCGCTCCCCCCGTAACGATTGACCGGGTGTTTAAAGCGTATCTCTGGGCGCTCATCTTTCTATCCTTCCACGGTAGTTTTGACCACTCATAGGGCAAGGATACCAAATTAGCGGCATTTGGGCAAGTGATTGTCAGGCCGGGTAGAACCGGGCGGTTACCCACCCGGAGCCCCCACAGACCCGGACATGCCCAATTTTCGGACCGCAGGTCCGCGGCATCCGGTTCCTCTGGATAAAGTTTCGCGTTACTGATAGCCTTTCCTTATTCCGGTTGAGGTTTCTCAGTAATTCCTATCGCTATCTGGTGATGTTTCGTTGACATCGTTGCTGATCTCTACCTACCATATATGTTTCCTTCCACCAGGTCTTTCTCCAAGTGCAACCCTTCCCTCTCTCGTAGGTCGGGGTCCCTCGGTTCCGGTTCCCCCGTTTGCGGGCCATCGGCCCATGGTACTAAGACTGCACTACGACTTCTCATAGCCCTTCCCCTCTCGCTTCGTTTTCCTTCGTTCAACGGTACTGGTTAGGTTGCTCGCTTTTTCGTGTTATTTCCCCCGGTTCCCCGGAGTAATCTCCTCCCCTTTACGAGCGTGGGAGAGTCCACTTACCGCTTTCCCCCTCGTTCCCTCTTTTGTACCCCTTCCCCCGGTCTTTTCTTTCGCTCTTTCTTCTTCATTTCACGATTTGCCTCTTTCGCCGCTTTCCGCTCCTCCCTCCGCTTTATTTCTTCCGGTATCGTAAGCCCGTCCTTAAGCGGGACGCTGTCCGCCTCTTCCGCTTTCCGTATCAGTTCCTCTACCGCTCCCTCCGTTTCCTCTATCATCTCCACCGCCCGCTTGTAACTCACTGCACTATGTTTGCTCGCGTTCGCGTGTATCTTCGTCCCGTCCACACTTATGCTCCCCACCCGCTTCAGTACCCCCATCTCCTGCGCCATCACCAATACCTTCGTGAATGCTTCTCTAAACGCCTCCCGGTTCTCCACCCGGAACCGGCATATCACCGTATGGTCCGGATGCACCCGGTTTCCGCATATGTACCTCACCGCTGCATCGCTATACGCCGCTTCTTCTATCATCCACGACGGCATCCGCTTGGTCAAATAGCAATATATCAGCAGCGCCGACATCATCTCAGGCGGATACATCGGACCAAAGGTCCACTTCGCTCCCGCTTTCGTTCACCTTGAAGTTCCTGATGTCCAGCTTCCCGACCGCTTCAATGATAAAGTAGACCATGTGGTCCTCTGGCGCCCATTTCCTCAAGTTCTCGGGAAATAACAGCGGTGTTTCCCGGTCTATCGTTACAAATCTCGCATTCATAATTGAATTTCTTCAATTACTTATAAAGGCGGCTTTTGAGAATCTCCACGGCCCGGTCGATCATGCCGGCCAGGGGGAGTTGTTCCAGGCCGGCGATAAAGAAGTGCTCCTGCTGCAAGGGGAGCAGTATCCGTTCCCCCGGCGCCGAGAGAACCGACGCGGCTATGAGGGGGGTGATTTCTCCCATCATGCTGTCGGCGATAACAATGCCGATGGGCCCCAGGATAAAGGACGCGGTCCCGGCCATAACCTTGACGGCGTTTTCGCCCGAGGCCCCCCGGTGGGCGCCGGCCTTGACCATGCGCTCGGCGGCTACCGCGTTTGTTCCCAGGGCGATAATTTCCGTGTCCTCCCGGACGATCTCTTTTATCCTGACTATGAGGCCGGCCCCGATGCCGCCCCCCATGCCGTCCACTACCGCGATAATGGTTTTCATGGCCTCAAGTATAGCCTGAAAGGGCCGGTAAGGTACATCGTCAGTGGCGCCCGGCGGGAGGGGCTATGGTAAAGGTCACGTTCTTGTAGGCGGCCTTGTAATTCGCGTTTCCGGGGAAAAAGACCGCCACGTAATAGACCCCCTGATCGGCGGGGGCCCGCTCCACCCGGGTAAAGTTCCGCAAAGCCGCCGGGGAGCGGCCGCCGCCTCCCTGGGAAAGGGACCGGACGGCGGCGTCCCGGATTTCGGCGCTGGGATAATAGGAAAAGGAAAGGGTGAAGGGAGGCTCGCAGACGGCCAGTACCCGCTTGGGGTTTCCGTCATAGTAGGCGGTCTGGGTTTCGTCGGCAAGGATCACCGCCTCGGCCTTGTCAATCCGGTATTCCACCGGCACGTCCTCTCCCGGAGCAAAACCGCCGCCCCCGGGGCGCGCTACCCTCACGTAATAAAGGCCCGCGTCCACAGGGGGATCCGCCGTCCCCCCCTCACGGGCGTCCCGGGCTTCCGCCGAGGTATAGTAGGTGACGGCAAAAGGCGGCGCGTCCTCCCGGGAAGGGACGGCTTCAACGGGCTGGCCCTTGCCGTTATAGACCCGGTACTGCCGGAGGGGCGAAACGAGCGCGGCGGCCTCCAGCAATTCCTCCCGCCCCCCTCCTTCCGGAGTCTTACAGGAAGCGGAGAAAGAGGCGAACAAGATCGCCGCCTTCAAAAGCGCCGCGAACGGCAGGACCCGCCCCCGGTCCGCAATTCTTTTATTCATACGATCATTGTAATAGATAATCGGGAAAAGGGAAGAGGGTTAGGGCAGGGCAGCAGCGGGGGGCTTCACAAGGGGGGGCGGCTTTTCTTTTTAGTTAGAAGTTAGAGTGAAGAGTGGAGAAGGCCCTCTCTCCTATCCTTTACGCTTCTTTGACCACGGCGCGTGCGCCGGTCTGCGCACGGCGCGTGTGCAGTACTGCGCACGGTGCGTGCGCCGGTCTGCGCACGGTGCGTGCGCACTACTGCGCACGGCTCGTGCGCGGTTTAGGCGACGGTTAAGGGCCGGTCGAAAACCGTTGTCCGGGACTCCTTGAGGGGCGAACTGCCGCCGTACCGGGTCGTTACTTCCAGCTGATACGTGCCGGGTGGCAGCGCGGGGATGATTACCATGAGTTCGCTCTTCTTGTTCTCCACGATGTCCGCCTTGTCTATCTTGACGCGCTCAAGGCTGACCTGGTTGGTAAAATATATGCCGTTGGAGGCGTCTTCTCCGTCAATCTTGATCTTGCTCCCCGTTATCCGCGCATTCCGCCCGGGTGTGAGGATGTCGTTCACGCTGCCGGTCCTTATGTCCGTTACCTGGGCGATGAAGAAGTTCAGTTCCGCCTTGCCCAGGACGCTCACGCCCACCGCCGCCAGTTCCTTGCGGAGATCCGCGCCCTGGTGGAACTCCGCCATGACCGTATGCTTTGCCGGGTCGAAGCCTTCGGTTGGGCTGCTGAAGACGCCCTTGATGTGCATGGACGCGGTGTACCAGCCGGTGTTCACCGAGAAGCCGTCGCAGAGCCGGTACGCCATCTCCTTGTGGAAGAGTTCCACCGCGTGCTCCATCGACGCCGCGCTAATGTCCGCCCCGCCCCGGGCCGCCGCGGATTCGCAGATGTCCCGCACCGAGAGGGTGCGCTCCGCACTGACCCGGGCCGCATAGTCGTTCTTGTCGTCGGTCAGCAGGTTTTCGTACAGCCATGCCTTGATTGTGTGTAATACCGCCATAATGCTTTCTCCTCTGTTTGATTCTTTGTTTGATCCTATGTTGATCCTATGAATAGATAATACTAAAGCGAGGGGGGAAGAGGAAGAACAGGGAAGAGGGAATATGTCATACGTAATAAATAAGAGGGATAGGGAATAGGGTAAGAGGGGGAGAGGGGAGAAAGGAAGAGGTTATGGGGAAGGGGAGAGGTGGGGGAGGGCGGCTTGGGGGGAAGGGAGGGCGAGGTCGGCTTGGGCGCTGAAGGCGGGCCAGTCGGGACAGGAGGCGTCCCAGACCGCCGCGAAGCCCATGCCGGCGGCCCGGACGCCTTTGAGGGCGGCGCTCATATCCTCAAAGACCAGGCACTTTTCGGCTGCTGTGCCGAGGCGGGCGGCGGCGGCGAGCCATATCTGGGGGAAGGTCTTGTTCAGGGTCCGGCCCTCCGGGGATTTGATCTCGTCGGTATAGACCAGGGCGGAGAAAAACCGGCGGAGCCGGTGGCGGGCCAGTACGGCCTCGCAGGCCGCGGGAAAGCAGGAGGTGGCTATGGCAAGCTTCATGCCCCGGCCGGCCAGGGCGCGGACCAGTTCGGAGGCCCCGGGTTTTAGGGCCACCCTGGTCCGGTATGCTTCCAGGACCATGCTCTCCCATTGGCCTATCACATCGGCGGGGGGGAGGCGGACCCCGTAGGTCGTTATCACATATTCCGCCGCCTGGGTAAGGCTCATGGAGGACAGCGCGGCGGCGAGGTTGTCTTCCGGCTCTTTCCCGTACCCAAGGAGCCAGTCCCGGCAGATCTGCCCCCAGAGATGCATGGAATCGGCCAGGGTGCCGTCGAGGTCGAAAATGGCGGCCTCGTATGCATCAAAGAAACCCACGGCTACAGCCCGCAGCGCCGCAGGGCCGCCGCGGCTTCCCGTATATCAGGCTGGGAGAGTATGGCCGAGATCACCGCGGCCCCCGAGGCGCCGGCCTCCAGCACCGCCCGGATGTTTCCGGGGCCAATGCCGCCTATGGCGGCCACGGGGATCTTCACCGCCTTGCATATTGCCGCCAGCCCGTCGATGCCGATGACCGCACTGACGTCGGCCTTGCTCCCGGTGGGGAACACCGCCCCGGCGCCTATGTAGTCGGCCCCGTCCCTCTCGGCCGCCAGGGCTTCTTCGGCCGTCGACGCCGACACCCCGATGATAAGGCCCGGACCGGCGATGCGCCGGGCTTCTCTAAGGGGCAGATCCGACTGGCCTATATGGAGGCCTTCGGCGCCGGCGGCCAGGGCAATATCCAGCCTGTCGTTTATGATGAGGGGGATGCCCAGGGGGCGGGTGAGGCCCAGGAGCTCTTTTGCCAGGGCGAAGAATTCCCCCGCGGAAGCTTCCTTCTCCCGGAGTTGTACCATGGTCACCCCCCCCTGAACGGCCGCTTCCACTGCCTGAATCAGGGGCCGCCCCAGGGACAGGGCGCGGTCGGTGCAAAGATAGAGGGCGAGATCGCTTTTTTTAAACATGGCCGGCCTTCCCTCGGCGGACGCCGCCCGGTGCCGCCTTTCGCCCCGGCAGGGCAAAGGGGAGATACAGAGCCCACACCGTCAGGATGGTCAAGACGGTGGGTATCCAAATCTCAAAGCGGGTAAAGACCCGGTACGCGGCCATGCCGATCACGATCACCGCCAGGGCGGGAATGTGCAGGGCCTTTCCAAAGCGCTTCCGTTTCAGAAGGTAATCCAGGAAGATCACCGAATATATGGGGACGAAGACCATGCCGATGGCGCTCAGGAAGGCGGTAAGAAAGGCTTCGTATTTCCCTACAGGGAAGAAGACCGAAACCGCCAGGGCAAAGAGGCCGATCACCAGAACCGGCCGCCTTTCGGCGCCGCCCCTGATGAACTGCCGGGAAGAAACCGCGGCGGAGTAGAGATCCAGAAAGGCGGTGGTCATGGTGGAGAGGACCACCACGGCGCAGGCGGCGAAGCGGAAAGAGCTCCCGGCGATAAACGCAAAAATGTCTCCCCCGGAGCTGAGGGCTATAAAGAGGCCGAAGCCGTACATGAGGACGCTCCCGGTAAAATACCCGATGAAGGGCATCAGGGTGGCGCACGCTGGGGAGTCGGTCTTGGAGGCGTAGTCCCCCGCCAGGGGCAGCCAGGAAACCGGCATGGCGATGGAAAGCTCTATCCCCAGGCTGACGCTCATGGCCGCGCCGAGCCCCCCTGCCGGGAGCCCCTTCCGGGCGGCTTCGGCAAAGAGGAGGACGCAGAGGGCCGAGAGCAGGATCACGGCGATTTCGTTGAGCCTCCCCGCGGGGCTCCCCAGGATGAGGGCCCAGAGGAGGACAAGGCTTGAGAGGATCAGGGCGGCGGCCCGGAAGGGGAAGTCCGGGAAAACGCCGGTAACCGCGCTCCCCGCCTGGACCACCATGACAATGGTCCAGCCTATGAGCTGCACCACGTTGCAGAGGGCCGCCAGCTTCCCCCCGATCCCGCCCAGGGAAAAGGCCGCGCTGTCCATGGCGTTCTCCTTCCGGGAGAAGGAAATCCGGGAACCCAGGGCCAAAAGCCCCGTGCCGATGAGGTGGCCTACGAGGATCACGGCGATTCCCCGGGCAAAGCCCAGGGGGGCCAGGAGCCCGCCGGTGTAGATCTCGGAGATGGAAATCGAAGCTCCGAGCCAGAGGAGAAGCATGGTGTGTTTCTTCATGAAAAAGCCTCCGCAATGCGCCATTAATAGGAAACACCGGCGGAGGCCAAAATGCCTGAAACATTCTTCCTACGCCGGCATTACCCGGATCAGGTATAAGGGTTAAAAGCGTCAATTCGCTCTCTCTCAGCCGGAAAACCAGCGCCCCTGTTAGCGTGTTTAGCCTAAAGGAAAGGGGAGGAGAATGTCAAGTACGGTACGGCCGGACGCAGGGCATCGGCGGACCGAATACCATTTTACCAAAGCGCCGGATGAGCGCCCCGGGGGCCGGATGATCCGGAAGTACAACCTTGCCCCCGGGGGCGGCCTTTCACCAGGAGTTTGTTGCGCTTTGCGCATGAAATCTGAAAAAACCGCCGATCAGGCGGTTGCGAACCTTCGGTTCGATTTACCCTGCAAACTCCCAAAGCAGCCCCAAAAACCTACAAGCGCAACAGGCTCCTGGCCGCGTTCGCCGAAGACTGCCATACGGTAGGCACAGAAGGGAACAATTGCCGGTTGCGGCGCCGGGTGAGGAATGCGTTCCGCCGTACCTGCTGCTTTTCAAAAAAGCTGTATAACCACGAGGCTTTCCCAAAACTTCAGTTTTGGGAAAGCAACCTTAAATTTAGTAGAAAAAACGGGCTATGGGCCGCTTTTTCGGAAGCCTTTCCCAAAACTAACCGAGTTTTGGGAAAGGCTCCTGTAACACAAAATATAGTATAAAATAGGGGGGGGTTGCTACTCTGTTTTACCGAATTTTGAGCCCTTCTGATTGCCTGGTACACGGTCGCGACTTGAACTGTTGATACCGACCGCCTGCCGGCAGCCTGTTTAGACAAAAAATCAAATTTGTCTAATAAATAGATAAATATCTGATTTTATCTAATTATTAGACGAATATAAAAAATCGTCTATGAAAACCGCCTATATGAGTTGACAAAAAGACGGCAAAACACCAGACTTATTATAAACACGCCGGGCGGGTAAAAAAACCCGGTCGAAAGGTGTTATATAAGAATATGGTCATAAGACCGTAAAAATTTATAGGAGTTTTTAATGAACAAAAGGATTTTCTTTGCGGCGTTCCTTCTCGTACTGGCTGCCGCGGCATTTGCCGTGGACTTTGGCATCAGCGCAGGAGGCGGCCCGCTTCTCGGGGCGAATTTCACCAAAAGCGAGACCGATGTTGCTAAAAATGCTGTGAACTATCCGCCTGCTGGTCTAGTAGATGTGTCTTTATCCTACGAAACCAAGACCTTTGACGTGGGCGCCTTCATCTTCGTCGACGCCACTTATGCTGAGCTTGCGGTGGCCTATTTGGCTGAAATCGGCAAGGTTACGGGAGATACGATAGTATCAATGTCGGGAACGCAGGTACCCAAAACGCCAATTGATGAAGACTATGTCTCCCATGTCCTTATCGTGGATCTGCTCGGGAAGTACCCCTTTGTTTTAAACGAGAAATTTACGGTTTTCCCCGCTTTAGGGGTGGGCCTCAAATTCCCCTTCGCCGGAAACAAGAGCAGCGACAAGGAGCATGATGTAACCTGGGGAATTGTGGCCAAAGGCGGGGGAGGGCTGGATTTCTCCCTTACCCAGAGTCTTTTCCTCCGTTGCGAAGCCCTCTTTGCCTACCAGTTTGTCAGCGATCGGGAAGCAAAGATTGACATGGGAACCGGCAAAGCAGATTTCCAGTTTAAGCCTGCCGGCTACAACCTTGGCCCCCAGGTTAAAATCGGCGTGGGCTATAAGATACTCTAGTACCTTGATTAGCTAAATGACAAGAAAAGAATTTTAACCGCGAAGTCGAATCGAACCAGAGGTTCGCAGTCGAAAAAGGAAAGAAAATCAGGAAAATTAGTCCGATTCTTTTTTTTCTCTCCTTCTTCTTCGACTTATTCGACTTTGTGGTTTTTATTTATTCATGTTTTTAGTCTAATCAACATACCTTGCAATACCTCTGAAATTTGAAGAAAGAATCAGCCACGAAGGCGCAGAAGGAAGGAAAAAAGAAGCGTTCTAACAAAGACCTCCGTATCCTGGAACCATAGGTTCCTTGGAACCAGAGGTTCCTTGGTGGTTAAAATTCTTTTCCAATTTATTTGGGATAGGGGTATAAAACCTTACAGCGAGGTACGGCATGACACGGAAAAATACCGGCGATTCCTTCATTGA
>JAISRW010000148.1 GCA_031273405.1 Treponema sp. | reverse complement strand
CCCCGCCACATGAGGGCGATGCCGCCGTTGTTGAGGTTCCATTTGTACTCTTTGGCGGCTTCCCGCATGAGGAGGTAACCCTGGGCATAGGAAACCACTTTTGCCGCATAGAGGGCCTTGCGGAGGTCGTCGATAAATGCCTTTTTGTCCCCGGCAAATTGAGGCTTGGGGCCGGAAAAAATCTTGGAGGATCTGAGCCTTTCGGCCTTGGCCGCCGAGAGGCAGCGGGCAAAAACAGCCTCGCCTATAAGGGTGAGGGGCACCCCGAATTCCAGGGCGGCTATGCCGGTCCACTTGCCGGTGCCTTTCTGGCCCGCGGTGTCCAGGATTTTTTCGGCCAAAGGCTGGCCGTCGCTGTCTTTGTATTTGAGAATATCCCTGGTAATCTCTATGAGGTAGCTGTTGAGTTCCCCCTTGTTCCATTCGGTAAAGACTTCCCCCATTTCCTCATAGGAAAGCCCCAGGAGATTCTTCATAATGTCGTAGGTTTCGCAGATAAGCTGCATATCACCGTATTCAATGCCGTTGTGGACCATTTTTACAAAGTGGCCGGCCCCGTTCTCGCCCACCCAGTCGCAGCAGGGAGTGTCGCCCCCCTCGGATTCAACTTTGGCGGAAATGGCCTGAAGCACGGGCTTAACAAGCGGCCAGGCGGCGGGGCTTCCTCCGGGCATTATGGAAGGCCCCGTAAGAGCCCCTTCCTCGCCTCCCGAAACCCCGGTGCCTATGTAGAACAGCCCTTTGGATTCCACATAGGCGGTACGGCGGATGGTGTCCTGATAGTTGGAATTTCCGCCGTCGATGATGATGTCCCCGCTTTCGAATACCGAAAGAAGCTGTTCGATGGTATCATCCACCGCCTGTCCGGCCTTTACCATGATCATGGCCTTGCGGGGCCTGGAAAGGGAGGCCGCAAATTCTTTGAGATCCCGGCAGCCGGTGATCTTTTTGCCCGCTCC
The DNA here is from genome assembly GCA_031273405.1 of Treponema sp. The sequence continues at coordinate 5,948 of JAISRW010000148.1, read as the reverse complement.
CCGGCCTTTGACAAAGCCGTCTACCTTTGATATGGTCCTGTTATAGACCGCCACCGAGAAGCCCTTGCTCTCCATGTTAAGAACCAGGTTTTCTCCCATTACCGCCAGGCCGATGAGGCCAATGTCCGTGTTTCCCATTGCATACTCCTAATGTTAGAACTTTTCCCAGAACCCGGTTAGTGCGAACCTGCGGTTCGACGGGAAAGTCTCTTTAGTTTACGGAAATATCGATCGTAAAACCGGCGACACTTCGGTATCGTAGCCCAGATTGAGCTGTCCAAACCGGTTGGAACCGGCGGCCCAGAGGCGGCCGTCGGCGGTTATGACATAGACGCTCATGCTTCCCAGGATGATCTTTTTGATTTCCCCGAAAGAAGCGGCGCCGTCGCTCTTAAGGGCGGCAAAGCGTGTTTTTACCCCCCCGCCGGCTTCGTCCTCCACCGGGGGGAGTTCCCCTGCCGGGGGAGCCTCGGGGACCGCGTAAGCGCCCGCCATGAGGAGGGTCCCGTCGTTCTTATAGGCCAGGGTCAGGTCTCCCCGGGCGGCGATTTCTTTGACACTCTTCAGGGGGTTCCCCTGTTCGTCCGGCGCCTGGGTAAACGTGAGCTTGTTTTCCCTGCCGCCAAAGCCAAGCTGGCCCTGGTAATTCTGCCCGGCGGTCCAGACCGAGCCGTTGCCCTTGAGGATCACCGTATGGTAATTGCCGGCCGCCGCAGCGATCACCCCCGTGCCGGCGTCTTCGATACAGACAAAGGCGTTTTTATCCTCCCTGGTCCCCAGCCCCAACTGGCCGTTAAAATTATACCCCGCAGCCCAGACGGAGCCGTCGTTTTTAAGGATCACCGTGTGCCTGGCGCCGGCGGAAACCGTTTTAACATCCCCTCCGGCGCTTTCAACCCTGGTAAAGACGGAGCGGTTTTCCCTGTCCCCCGCTCCCAGCTCGCCGTAATAATTGTACCCCGCCGCCCAGAGGCCGCCGTCCCTGATAAAGAAGGTACTGTTGGTTCCCGCCTCCACCGCCGAAACGCCCGAAAGAGCGCTTCCGCCGGAACCGTTGTCCTTAAGCTGGGTAAAAACCGGCAGCTTCCCGGCCTCTCCCGCGCCCAGTTCGCCGTACAGAGAATCCCCCGCCCCCCAGAGGGTGCCGTCGTCCTTGAGGATCACCGTGTGGTTTTCCCCGGCCGCCACCGACTTGACCCCCAGGAAACCATTCCCTCCGGCGCCCCCTTCCCTTATCTGAGTAATAGTCCAGGGCGAAGCATCCCCTTCGGGATTTTTAAATTCCCCCAGGCCGAGCTGCCCGGAATGGTTATACCCGGCGCTCCAGAGGGTTCCGTCCTCTTTAACCGCAAAAACATTGGCAACCCCGGCGAAAATATCCCGTATCTTCAGGGAAGGATCGTCCCGGGAATCCGCCGGGGTTTTACAGCCCCCAAGGACAGCCAGCAGGGATAAAACCGCGAGAACCGGCAAAACATCCGTTTTTCCGCAATTTTTTTTCATTTATATTCCTCGATTTTATTCTTTTAAGAAAGTTTCCATAGAGGCTTTCCCAAAACTAACCGAGTTTTGGGAAAAGCTCCATAAAGAAGGTTTCCAAAAACCCGGTCGGTGCGAACCTCCGGTTCGACGGGAAAGCCTCTTTTGTTTCGATAAATATATCTTTGATAAGTATATCCTAAGATAACGATTCCTACAACAAAAAAAACCAAACCCGGCTTCGGTTTTTGCTCATCTTTTACTCATAGAGAAACGAGTGGAGAGTGAAGAAGGGTGAGGGAACAGGGAGGGCTACTTAAAGGTGAGCTTTTCCTTGTCATAGCGTATATCGGTTTTGATTTCGGTGATGGGGACCCACTGGACCAGGAAGGCAATCTCGTTGTTGAACTTATAGGTATAGGGATAGCTGGTCTGGTCAAGATAGGGGGAAAGGGTCATGGTAAGGGTGGCGTTCCAGTCTCCCAGGTGGTGGATGAGGGAGAGGCTGAAGGATTTCAGCTTGAACCCCGAACTCCTCCTCAGCTCTATGTTGTCAAACCGGAAGGAATTGAGGAGGTCCACAAAAAGGTTGGTTTCCTGATTCTGATAAAGATCTTTTGGAAAATCATCGAAAAAGGGAATATTACTGAAATACCGGAAGAACTGGGCGTTTTCGGAGGTGGTGGAAAAGGTTACATCCAGAAAATTCGTTATCCCCGTGGTAAAACCCAGCGAAAAATTGTACCTCGAACTGGTATACTGCTGCAGGTTAAAACCAACGCCGGTATTCAAATTCACGGAAAAGGAAAGCCGGTTATCCCAGAGCCCCTCGGTTTTAAAGGTCTTTGCATAAGCCATACGGAATTCCCTGGGGATAAGGTGTTTGCCCGCTCCTGTCTGCTGGGCCCAGGTCCACCTTGTCGGAGCAGCAGGGTTATCTGGCACAAACTTATACGACCAGTCATAAACCGCCGTATAGGAAGCGGTCAGGCCGGAAAGGGACAGGCTCGAGGTAAGGGTGGTGAATTCTTCGATTTCCGGATCGTAGACCAGGTACTGCTGGAAAGAACCGGCGCCGCCGAACTTCAGGGTCTCGGTCACATAGACAGGCTCAAAGCTCCTTTTCTCTTCTTCGTAGGGATTGAGAATCCTGCCCCTGGCGTTGGTTTCGCTAATCCAGACCCGGAAGGTGGCGTTTCCAGCCAGAGAAGTATCTTCCGGGGGAAGAACGGCGGTTACGGAGAGGTTCTGGTTATAATCCCTCACCGAAGCGGCAAGATTCGTCACAACCTGATGGGTATCCAGATCTTCCTTGTTCCACTTGCCGTAGACCATATCCCAGTCAGGATCTGCCCCCGACGTATCCACCTTGGTCTTGGCGAAGAGCCCCTTCACATTGTATTGAAGGTTGGAGTTTCTCCATGTAGGGCTGAAATAAAGGGGCTGAAAGGTAGCGCCGTATTCCCAGGAAGAGGTAAAATAAGTCTCGTTGTAGGCCCGGTCCCGGGCGGCTTTTAGCGCGCCTGTGGCGGCGAATTCCTCGGCATCCTCGTTTAAAAACATATAATCCTGCCATGTGCCGGTTCCGCTCAGCCTGAAGGAGTTTGAATACGCTATGCTATGGCCTGTCTGGCTTAGGGTCAGCCCCACGCTGGCGTCGCTCCTGATTCTGGAAAGCACCGAAGAAACTTCGCTCCAGTCAATGTCCTCCGCTTCTTTCCAGTTTGTCTGGGAAGATCTGAACTGGAGTTCCGATGCGGTAGAGGGGCTCAAGCGGTAATCAAAAGCAAGCTTGGGGCTTCCGGAAGCGCCGGTCTCAAAGGTCTGGCTCAACACCGGAGGCGTCAGGCTGTAGGCATCGGTGGGGGACCGGTCGGCGGGGGTCTCTTCCGGCCCGGCGCTCTCCCAGGGGGAGCGGGGCGGGGCGGGCAGCAGGGCGTCTCCGGGGGCGGCCGACTCTTCCTGGCCGCCCGCCGCCGGGGGAGGAGAGCCGCCGCCCAGGGTGAAGGGAGTTCCGGCGGCGGCGGCGTTGATCGAATAGAGGGTAAACCTGTTGGGAAAGAAAAACACCCTTGCCGGATCGGGGGTGCTCGCGTATCTGACTGAGGATCTGGTACTGAAGGACAGGGCGCTGGAGATACTCGAAATCGAAAGAGAGGAAAGGTAGGGAGAAAAGGCTGAAACATTGGGAGACAGAGAACCGTTCAGCCTCCATTCGTAGCTGCTCATGATGGTATCGGTGGTAGTGGTTTCTTCCTCCTCCGCAGAGCCTTCGCGGATCATGCCGAGCCAGTCCAATGTTTCCGACCGGTTCAAAAAATCCTGGTCCACATAGGGGTCCGAATAATGGGGGAAGTTCAGGGAAAAGGACCCGTATTTGCCCGAATAAGACCCGGTCAGTTTGAACCGGTACCGGAAGGGCATGTCAAAAGAAAAGAGCCGGGAGGAATTCCAGTCGCTCTTGCCGTCGTAGTTGGCGAAGGGCGAATTGCCGTAGGGGAGCAGGTACACGTTCCGGGTGAAGCCCAAGCCGAAGGAAAGGTCCGTGGCGCCGAAAGATCCGATTTTGGGCAGGGCCATCTCGGTTCCCAGATAGGCCCCCAGATTAGCGTAGGCGTCGAAGATCACCGAAAGCCGGGTATCGTTGGGGTCGCGGTACTTCTTGCCGGTGCTGCGGAGGAATACCCCTTCCCGGGTCTTTTCCATGTCCGAGCTGCTTCCGAATATTTTGGTCAGGGAATTTTCCGATGCATCCGTTGTCTTGGGCCGGCCCAAAATATAGGTAGTGGTCTGGAGGAACGTGCCCTCCCTGGAACGGTAGCCGACCACAGGATGAAAAACAATCTCATCGGAGGGATAAAAGAAGAAAGGGAGATACAAAACGGGAATGTTGCCGACCTTAAGCACTGCGTTGAATATGGCCCAGTCGGAACCGGGAAGCAGCCAAAGCTTGGAAGCGTTCAGGGACCAGAAGGCTTCTTCGTTAGTCGCGTTGGTGATTTCCGCTCCCGTAAGCACCGTCACTTCTTCGCCGCTCCGGGAAATGACGGTCCCGGCGAAGCGGTAGGCCGTCTCGCTCCCCGAAACAGAACGCTCGGACACACCGTCCACAAAAATGCTGGACCAGTTATCAAGATTGACCACGATAGAATCGCCCTTGAAGGTTTCGATGGTGTCGCCCTCTTCCTTGACATACTCCACCCCCCCCGAGGCGGTCAGGAGGTTTCTGGTCCGGTTGTAAAGAATTTCCCATGCCTTGACCCGGTGGACTGCCTCGCCGTCTTTGAGGCTTATCACCACATCCCCCCGGAGCCGGGCGTATTCCTCGTCGACTATGTCCAGGGTAAAGTATTCGGTGGTTCTGGCCGACTCGATGGTGATGATCTTCGCCTCAGACGAAATCGTACCCCCTTCGGCGGGCAGCTTATAATGGCTCCTCAGGCGGTTGGCAAGTTCGTCCCTGGTTCCCCCTTCGCTTAGGCCCAGGCTTCTGCACCAAGAAGCCAGTTCCATGAAGGTCGAGGTATTAATATCCATCCTGATGATGGCGGCGTTCGGGTCCTCCGGTTCCTCCTCAGGCTGCTCACCGTCAGGGGAGATTTCTTCCGGGGAAACTTCACCCGGAGATTCACCGGCCTCCTCCGGAGACCCGGCCGCCAAAGACGGCGCGTCCTCCCGTGGAGGCCTGTCCTCCTGCGGAGGACTTCCGCTTTCTTCCGCCTGGGAAACGGAAAAAAGTACCGGTATGAGAAACAAAAAAACAGCCGGTAAAAATCGCTTCATTTGCGCCGGGGCTGGCCCCGCCGCGGCCGCTTTTGCCGTTCCAACATTTCTTTGATATACTGTCCTGTATACGAAGGCGCCCAGCGGGCCACTTCTTCCGGGGTTCCCGTGACCACAACCCCGCCTCCCCTGTCGCCCCCTTCGGGCCCCAGGTCGATAATGTAATCCGCCTGGAGAAGCACGTCCAGGTTGTGCTCGATCATGACCACCGTGTTGCCCTGATTCACCAGGCGCTGGATCACTTCCATGAGCTGCTTTACGTCGGCAAAGTGGAGCCCCGTGGTAGGTTCGTCCAGAATATACAAGGTTCTCCCGGTGGAACGCTTGGAAAGCTCCAGGGCAAGCTTGACCCTCTGGGCTTCACCGCCCGAAAGGGTGAGGGCCGACTGGCCCAGCTTGACGTAGCCCAGGCCCACCGAAAGCAGGGTGTCCATTTTCCGGGCAATCTTCGGAATAGGTGCAAAGAATTCCGCCGCTTCTTCGATGGTCATATCCAAAACATCGGCAATATTCTTCCCTTTGTAGCGTATCTCCAGGGTCTCTTTGTTAAAACGGCTCCCGTGGCACACGTCGCAGGTGATATACACATCCGGGAGAAAGTTCATCTCGATCCGTATGGTCCCGTCGCCCTGGCAGTTCTCGCACCTGCCGCCCCGGACGTTGAAGGAAAAACGCCCCGGCTTATA
>JAISRW010000131.1 GCA_031273405.1 Treponema sp. | reverse complement strand
GGCACCACCACCGAGCTTATGGCCAAACACATCCCCCCGGTACATCCCGTCACGGTTTTATGCTTCACCATGAACGCCCTGCTGGAGCTTCATAAAAAAAAGGTAGAAAACCTGATCATGGGGGGCGGGTATTACCACGCCAATACCCAGCTCTTTGAATCCCCGGAAACCGTCGCACTTATTCAGCGGACCAGGGCAAGCAAATATTTTCTCTCCGCCGCGGGAGTGAGCCGGGAACTGGGCCTGACCTGCGCCAACCAGTATGAGGTCAATGTCAAGCAGGCATGCATCGCCTCTTCGCTGAAAAAGATCCTCCTGGCGGATTCCAACAAATTCGACCAGATCCGGCCCGCCTATTTCGCGTCCCTGGACACCCTGGACACGGTGATCACCGACAGCGGCATAAACCCCGAGTGGGCTCGGTTTCTGGAAGCGATGTCCGTCAAGGTCATTACCGTGTAGCCCCTGCGCCGCAGAGCTTTACAGCAAATACGGATAATCCTCCGTAACAGCCCTGATAAGTTCGGTATAGCCCCGGGGGATTCCGCCACCGGGGCCGGAGGTGTAATCGATCACCGATTTATCCTCTAGCCTCAGAGCGAAGCTGTTTTCGCCGGTTTTGAGGAAACCGGGGTTTTCGCTGTTCTCAAAATCTTCGAGACAGGAAAAGATCGTGAACTTGTCCCGGTAGGGCTTCCCCTGGTGGGGACAGAAGGCGGCGCAGTTGCCGCATTCGTTACACATCCTGTCTATATGGAGGATTTGGCGAGACTCCGCCTCCACCGCGATATTTGCCCGGTTGGGACAGACATCGACGCAGATATCGCAGATCTTGTTACACCAGAGGCAACGGAAGCCGCCGGCGTCTTCCCCGGCGGCCGGGGAGATTACTCCCTTCTTCAGATAGAGTTCCCGCGCTTCCGGGGAAGATCCGGGGAGACGGGCCGGCCCCCGGTTCTCAACGGAAAAATCCGCTTTAAGGCCGAGCTTGCGGAGTATGGCGGCGGCGGCGGTCTTGCCGTCTCCTATGGCCTTGACAATGGTGGAAGCACCGGCCCTACAGTCGCCGGCTATATACACATCCTCTATCGAGGATTCGTTGCCGTCCTTAACCAGGGGGAATCCCTTTTTGTCCAGGGCTATGCCGTTTCTCGCGAAGGGTTCGCCGTCCACCCTGGCCCCCACGGCGCCTATGACCGTATCAAAGGGAAGCTCCCGGATCTGGCCCGTCCCTGTAACACCCCGGCGGCCTGATGCGTCAAAACCCCCAAGCCGCGTCACTTCGCAGCGGAGGACGCCGCCGTCATAGGACTCGGGGACCAGGAGTTCCAGAATTTCGACCCCTTCGTTAAGGGCCGCTTCCCTCTCCTCGTATTGAGCGGGCATGAACTCCCTGGTCCGCCTGTAAACAATGCTTACCGATTCAACACCCCTGTTCCGCTTCGCCGCCCTGGCGCAGTCCATGGCCACATCCCCGCCGCCTATGACCGCCGCTTTTTTCCCCAAGGGAAGGGTTCCGCCTGATTTCTTGAAGTCCTCAAGGAATTTGATGGCGTCTATGACATTCTCCCCTCCCCGCTTTACCGGGGAAGATCCTTCTTTCCACGCCCCCGAGGCTATCACGATAAAGGAGTGGTGTTTTTTTAGTTCCTCCACCGAATAGTCTCCGGAGACGGAATATACAAATTCGACCCCTGTTTTTTCCGCCATGGCATAATCCCGGTAGATAAGGTCGTCGGAAATTCTAAAAGACGGAATCAAGTACTGGACGGCGCCGTAGGGCCTTTCCCGCTTTTCGTAAACCCTTACGGGGACGCCGTTTCTCCTGAGTAAAAGGGCCGCCGCTATACCGGCGGGTCCCGCGCCGATGACTACCACGGATTTTTCTGTCCTAAGAGGGGGCGGGGAAATGGCGGCGGTATAAGATTCCTGGGCATGGTTGGAGGCCGCGAGCTTAGCGAGGCGTATCTCCAGGGGGTCCTCGTAATCGACCCTGGTGCATTTATGCTGGCACTGGTGATCGCAGAGGGTCCCGGTGATGGAAGGGGCCGTATTATCTTCGGCGATGATCCCGAAGGCCCGGCCGTAATTCCCCAGGACGGTTTCGTTTAGATAGTCAGGAATCCTCTGATGAAGGGGACAGCCGCCGTCCATACAGGGCGCCTGGGCGCAGTCAAAGAGGGGAAGGGGAACAGAAGTTTTCCGGGAACCTGTCCGCCTGTATTCCTTGCGGTAACGCCCCAAACGCGCCGCCTCCCCGGCCAGAGTGCCGAGGGCTTTCAGGTCTATGGCGGCTTTCCCGGCCTTTTCCACCGGTTCTGTCTTTTCCGCCAGATCCGCCAACTGGGTAAGCCTCTCATAGCCGCCGGGTTTCAGGATCGTGGTGGCCACGGTAACCGGGCGTATCCCCGTGTTGAGGATCTCCGCCAGGTTGAAAAAGTCCGCCCCCCCGGAATAGGAAATGGGCAGTTCCCCCCCCAGGGCGGCGGAAAGTTTTTGCGCCACCCGGATCGAAAGGGGAAAAAGGGAACGGCCCGACATATACATCTCATTGCCGGGGAGTTCCGTTCTTTTTATATCCACCGGAAAGGTGTTAGTGAGCTTGACCCCAAAGGAAACATTTTTTTCCTTTGCCAGGGAGAGGAGCCGGCGGATCATATCCACCGCGTCGTCAAACTGAAGATCCTCCCGGAAATGGTGATCGTCAAAACTGATGTAGCCGTAACCCATTTCGTCAAGAATATGGCGGGCGGTCTCGTAGCCCAGCAGGGTGGGGTTGCATTTGATGTAGGTGTGCAAACCCTTTTCCCCGATAAGGTAGGCGGCGATTTTTTCAATTTCCTCCCGGGGGCAGCCGTGGAGGGTCGAGAGGGTAATGCCCGGAGACACGGCGGTGGAGACGGCATCCAAATCCTTTTGGCTAAACCGCTCAAAGGAATTGATATGATTCGCCAGATACTGATAACAGTTTTTCCAGGCCGCCGTGTTTTGCGCGTTTTTCATCCCCTCAATATAAGTATCGATCTTTTCCGACCTGATACCCTCAAGGCTGTAACCCACGCTCATATTAAACATACAAGCGCCGCCGTCCTCCAACCCAAATTCTTTCCCAAAAACATGGCAGAGAAACCAGCCCTTGATATATTCCTCAAAGGCCTCCGGCACGGTGAGCTCGGTGGACCACTCCACATTGTAGCCCTCGTCCACAGCGTTGATGCAGGGCCGGGCCACCGCTTTCCGCAGATCTTCGCCGTCCATGGTCTGAACGGTTTTGAGTTCCATAAAACGGCTGCCCGCGAGATAGGCCGAAAGGATATTCTGGGTCAGTTGGGTGTGGGGTCCGGCGGCGGGTCCCACCGGCGAAGCGATGTCTGCCCCCAAAACAGTAAGCCCCCGGCCGCTTTTGTTTTTATAAAATTTTTCTTTTCGTATCCCGAAAACCGAACCCCTCTGTTTGTATTCCGCCTGTGTCCAGTAAACAAGATCCTCAAACGGAATTGGCCGCATTATTTCACCCATGGTTTCTCTCCCTCTCCACAATTAGACTAAAAAAATAGAAAAATAAAAACCACTGACCACACGGACCACACAGACAGGACACAGAAGAATTTTAACCACTAAGGACACGAAGCGAGGCAGGTCCATACCCATCCTCTTCCCCTTCCGTCCGTGTGGTCTGTGTGGTCCGTGGTTTATTTCTTTATAT
>JAISRW010000105.1 GCA_031273405.1 Treponema sp. | reverse complement strand
TGGGAAAGCAACCTTAAATTTAGGGGAAAAAGCGGGCTATTTGACCGCTTTTTCCGAGAGCCTGTCCCAAAACCGTGAGCTTTTAGCTCACAGTAAAATAGTTTTGGGACAGGCTCACTTGACACAAAAAAGACCATCATGCGAAGATCGATGCATGGAAATCGGAGATCTCAAGGAAACCGCCGGCTTGGCCCACCTCAACCTTGGAGACGAGGAACTGGCGGCCGCGTTTCCCGCCTTTGAACAGATGCTCAGCTTTTTTGCCGCCATGCAGGCCGCCGACACCGACGAGAGCCTCTTTTCCCCGGCAGGCGCGGCGAAGAATGTCCTTCCTTCCGGTCAGAACGCCGGCGCCAGGATGGTGGAGTCCGGTTTTTTCCGCGCCGATGATCCGCCCGTCCAAAAGGCCGGTTCCCATAACCTGAACGAAAGCCTCTTGAACAACGCGGGCGGCAGGGACGGCCGCTTTTTGGTCATCCCGAATGTTTTATGAAGGGAATTTAACCACAACGGACCGAAGGTCCGACCACACATCGAACCTTTGGTTCGACCTCACGGACAAAAATGAGAATTTTGAGTAAAAGCCGGTACGGTCTGTCGGTTCGATGTGTGGTCCGTGGTTATATTAAAAAATTTTGGAGCGCTTGATGCCGTATACAATGCCTGAGGGCTTTGAAGCATATTTTAAGACCTGGGAAGACAAGATAGGGGCCTTTATCGAATTCGATCCTGCCGGGGGAGTCCCGGCGGGGGGTGAAAAGGCGGACGCCTCCCTCAGGGGGCTTCCTTTCGGGGTAAAAGACAATATCGCCGTAGAAGGCTTCGCCGTAAGCTGCGGCTCCAAACTGCTCTCCAATGTCAAATCTCCTTATACCGCCACGGCGGTTCTCAAGCTCCTGGCCGCCGGGGCCGTGCCGGTGGGGAAGACCAATCTGGATGAATTCGGCATGGGATCTTCCACGGACAATTCGGGAATAAAGCGGACCAACAACCCCTGGGATACGAGCCGGGTACCCGGCGGCTCTTCGGGAGGGTCCGCGGCGGCGGTGTCCGCTGGGCTCGTGCCCTTCGCCCTGGGCTCCGACACCGGGGGTTCCGTGAGGCAGCCCGCGGCTTTCTGCGGGGTGGTGGGGCTCAAGCCGACCTACGGCGCGGTTTCCCGCTACGGCCTTGTGGCCTATGCCTCCAGTCTCGAAGGCATAGGGGTTCTTTCCGATACCGTATCCCGGTGCCGACGGGTCTTTGAAGTTATCCGGGGAGCCGACCATATGGACGAGACTTCCCGGGACGCTCCCCAGGGGGCCCTTGCCGGCGGGACGGGGAGGGGCGTCATCGGCGTCCTCTCTCCCGAAGCGGTGGCCAGGGCCGTGGCGGCGGCGCAGGACGGGGAGGCCGGCGGGGATGCCCTGAAAATAGCCGCCCAGGCCGCGGAACTGGAGGCCGAAGTCCGAAAGGGTTTTGAGACGGCAAAAGAAGGCCTCGCCGCTTTAGGCTATACCTTAAAGGATGTGGAACTCCCCAGTCTCAAATACGGGGTCCCCGCCTACTATACCATCGCCACCGCCGAGGCCAGCGCGAACCTGGCCCGCTTCGACAGCATACGCTACGGCAAGCGGCCGCCCTGGGCCGAAAACCCCGACGACCTCATCGATAAAGCCAGGGAATCGGGCTTCGGCCCTGAGGTAAAGCTCAGGATACTTCTGGGAACCTTCGTACTCCGTTCAGGTTTTCAGGATCGTTACTATCTCAGGGCCCAGAGGATCAGGGCGGGCATCAGGGACAACTTCGAGAGCCTCCTGGGGGACGGCGATTACGCGGGGCCCGCCGGTTCCTGCGACGCCATCCTGCTTCCGGTGTTCCCCACCAGGGCCTTTGACCGGGGCCCATCCTCCCTTTCGCCTTTCGCGCAAAAAGCGGCGGATCTCTACACCTGCTGCGCCAACCTGGCGGGGCTGCCGGCCCTGTCCTTCCCGGCCTCCCTGGAGGGGGGGCTCCCCGTGGGGGTGCAGCTCATAGGCCGGGCCTTTGCCGAGGGAACCCTTCTGGATATAGCCGAAGCCTACGAAAAGGTCCGTCCCTTTCCCCGCCCTTCAGGCTACAAGGCATTCTGGAATTAGAGGAGTATCAAGTGTACCAGTCTTTTATCGGGCTTGAAGTTCATATTCACCTGCTCACCAGGACAAAGGTTTTCTGCGGCTGCCGTTCCGCCTTCGGGGATGAGCCCAATACCAACGTGTGCCCCGTGTGCATGGGCTATCCGGGGGTTCTCCCCAGCCTCAACATCGAGGCCATGCGCATGGGTTGTACCGTAGCCAGGGCCCTGAATTGCGCTATCCCTGAAAAAACCTGGTTCGAGAGGAAGCAGTACTTCTACCCGGATATGCCGAAAAACTACCAGATATCCCAGTTCGCTTCTCCCCTGGGCCAGAAGGGTTTTGTGGAAATCGAGGGCGCCGCCAACGGTAAGGCCTTCAAAAAAACGGTGCGTATCAAGGAATGTCATCTTGAGGAAGACGCGGGCAAGATGATCCATACCGGCACGGTGTCCCTTCTGGATTATAACCGCGCCGGGGTGTCCCTCCTGGAAATCGTAACCGAGCCTGACATGGAAACCGGCGAAGAGGCGGAGGTCTTTATACAGCAGCTCCGCCGCATGGTCCGCTATTTGGGGGTTTGCGACGGTAACATGGAAGAGGGCTCTCTCAGGGCCGACGCCAACGTTTCCATCAACTTTCCCGGCCAGGGGCTGGGGAAAAAGGTGGAGATCAAGAACCTCAACTCCTCCCGCTTTGTGCGGCTGGGGCTCAACTACGAAATCGCCCGGCAGGCCGAATTCCTTGACGCGGGTAAAACCGTGGTTCAGGAAACCCGGCTCTGGAACGAAAACCGGGACCAGACCGAACCTATGCGGAAAAAAGAAAACGCCCACGATTACCGCTATTTCCCCGAGCCGGATCTCCCCGTCTTTACCCCTGATCCGGCTTTTCTCGCCTCGGTGGAAGAGTCCCTGGTGGAGCTTCCGGTAACGCGGATGAAGCGTTTCGAGGGGGACTACGGCCTCAGCGCGGAACAGGCGGATCTTATCTGCGAGGAAAAAGAAGGGGCCGATTATTTTGAGCGGGCCCTTTCCTCCGCCGAGGGCCGGGGGCTGGACAGGAAAGACGCCGCCGGCCGTATCGCCAACCTTTTTATCGCCGATATAAAACACCTCCTCCACCGGGCGGGCCTCCCCCTGGGGGCCTTAAAGACCTTTGCCCTGACCCCGGAGCGCCTTGCCTCCCTGACGGTCATGATCGCCGGGGGCCAGGTTTCCACCAAAAACGCCAGGCAGGCCCTGGAAGCCGCCGCCGCCTGTGACAGGGACCCGGAAGCGATCGTCAGGGAAAGGGGCTGGGAGCTTTTAAACGATCCCGGAAAGATCGCCGAGGCGGTAAGGGCCGTGGAGGCGGCGGAAGAAAAAGCCTTCGCCGAAGCGGCGGCCGCCGGCAACCCCAAGCGCCGCCAGACCCTTACGGCCTTCCTGGTGGGCAAGGTCCTGGCGGCCACCGGCGGCCGGGCGGACCCCGGCATTGCCCGGCAACAGATCGAAGAACTCATCGAGCGTTTTCCAAAACTCGGTTAGTGCGAACCTCCGGTTCGATGGAAAACGCTTCCGAAAAAGCGGGCTAATCGGACTAAAGTCCGGCCCGCTTTTTCATATAAATTTCAAGGTAGCTTTCCCAAAACTGAAGTTTTGGGAAAGCCTCTATATAAAGAGGTAATGCTATGCGCGTTCTCGCAAAAGATATTGGAGAAGCCGCCGGTAAAGGCGGCGGGGAAGAGGTTGAAGTTTCGGGATGGGTTCACCGTATCCGGGACATGGGGGGCATCACCTTCGTGGTTCTCCGGGACAGGTCGGGGATAGTTCAGCTTGTGTTCGGCCAGAAACCCGCCGGCCCCGACGGTTCTCCCCTTACCCTGGAATCGGTTATCACCGCCAGGGGCGTTCCGGCTCTGAACGAGAAGGCGCCGGGGGGAGCGGAACTGAGGGCCGGCAGCTTCGAGGTCCTGAGCAGGGCCGCCGGGGATCTTCCCTATCAGGTGAACGCCGACGCGGCAAAGACAGGGCTGGAGGCCATTCTTGACAACCGGATTTTTTCCCTGCGAAACCCCAGGATTCTTTCCATATTTAGAGTCCAGGCCACTATCATCGACGCCTTTGCCGCATACCTCAGGGAGCGGGATTTTACCGAAATCAAATCAAGCAAACTGGTCTCCGCAGGCACCGAGGGGGGGACCAACCTCTTTCAGGTGGAATACTTTGATCGTAAGGTATGCCTTGCCCAGTCCCCACAGTTCTATAAGGAAGTCATGGTTGCCGCCGGTTTTGAGCGGGTCTTTGAGATAGGGCCGGTTTACCGGGCGGAAAAACACGA
>JAISRW010000080.1 GCA_031273405.1 Treponema sp. | reverse complement strand
TATGCGGTTATTGTCCAGGCTGCCGAAATAATAGGCGCCGTGGTCGGGGCGGAGGTTGAAATTCTCAGGCGCCGCCCCGGCGCCCAGGGCGGGGTCCAGGGGAATCCAGCCGAAGCCTTCGATCCAGAATTCGGCCCAGTAATGGCGGCTTGTTTCCTGGAGGCGGTTAACCAGCACCCCGGAGACGGGAAGGGCCGGCACCCCGGCGGCCCGGGCAAGGGCGCAAAAGAGGAGGCTGGCCCGGTAACTGTCGGCCCTCTTCTCCTCCAGGGCTTCGGCCGCGCCGCCGCTCAGGGCCGCCGCCTGGATGCCCCCCTGGGCGACAAGCCAGTCGTAGATCAGCCGAGCCTTGGCATAGGGGTTCCGTTCCCTGCCGGTTATAGCCGCCGCCCTGGTCTTGACAAGGCTCGAATCCGAAGGAATCAGGGCCGAGGGCTGGGTATACAGGGCGGCTATGGGGGAATCGCCGGCTGTCTTGATGCTCTGGGCTCGTACGCCGGTTTCCACCGCGTATACCTCGGTCACAAAAGACAGGGTGACGCTCCGGCGGTTTCCTGAGACAAGATCGATAAACTGGTACAGCGAAGTCCCCCGGTAGTTTTCCACAAAAGGCTCGGCGCTGCGGTTCAGGAGCCGCAGGTTCCGCTGGGAAGCCGAACGCGCAGGGATGGGCAGCCACAGGTAGAGGCTGTTGGGCGGGGCGGCATCCTCGACCTTTATATCCACGGTATACGAAAGGGTATAGCTTCGTTTGTCCTTCAATGTTTTGGTCCCCGGTTTCCCGGTGATCTCAAAAAACACAGGCCGCGAATTCCCCCTGAGGGTTCTTACCTCCAGATTCCCGCTCACCGCCCCGTCGGGAACCCGCACCCTTATTTCCCGCTCGCTCCAGAACTCATAATCCAACTCAGGCTCGGGAATCACCACCGCCTCGGAAGGCTGAATGTCAGCCGGCGCCGAGGACTCGGCTTCCCAGGCAAAAGCTACCGCGCTGTTTTCCCCGGAGGAGCCGAAGTTGCTGCCCAGAACGGTGATGAGGGAGCCTATGGAGCCGGAAGCGGGTTCCACCTTGGCCACCTGGGGGTTAATCCCCGTGTCGGAGCCTTGTACCAGCTCAGGCATTACCGCCCGGTTGGAAAACAAGACGGGGTTGCTTTTTTGCTTTCTTTTGTGGACATACACGAGCCCGGCGTCCCCGAATTCGGGAACCTTTACGGAAATACGATCGTCCTGCCAGAGGACGTAGGACGAACTGGTCGGAGGAGTCCCCGCTATGGTAACGTAAGATTCCTCCTGGCGGGTCCCGAAATTCTCCCCGTAGATATTGATTATATCCCCCATGCGGCCTATCCGGGGCTCTATGGAATCGATCACCGGGGGCTTTTCGCCGCAGCCGCCGAGAACAAGGGAACAAAGCGCGAATAGGAGGGGAATAAGGCCTTTGAAGACGGGATTTCTCATGGAGCCGGTTTATTCCTGGGGAGTCTCTTCAGTATGGAGAGATCCTTCCGTATAAGGATGAAGGATCAGCGTTACTTCTATCCGGGCATCGTCCTGGTTCTCTACCGATCCCAGGGGGAAGAAAAAAATCTCTTCCCCGAATTCCAGGGGGATGGTTTGCATGGTCGTATGATAGCGGATTCCCTCGTTGGGGATGTTCATCCATATCTGCCCCTGGGCTACCAGGATATTGTGCCCGTTCCGGCGGATGTAGGGGATAAACTGGACGGCCACCACAATGTTGGTTCCTACCAGTTTGAGCCCCACCGGCCTCCCGGGGATAGTTACCTTGGAATTTTTTGAATTCCACACCACCTGCTGGTTCTGTTCCACAACCCTGGCTACGATATCCACGATCATAGCCTCGTCCTTGAGTCCCGGCAGGAGTTCTTCCAGGGAAGGTTCCTGGGCATAGGCGGTCCAGGCGGCCAGAAAAAAAATGCTTCCGAAAAAGGCTAAGCGGCGGCGGATAATCATCGCGGCGGAGTTCTCCCTGAAGAGGAATTGCCCGAATAATCGGCGGCTTTAAGAAAGGTCGGCTCTCCGAAACTGGAGAAGCTCCGGCTTTCGGGAAGCCGTATGATCACAAAATCCGCGGTGTCCTGGTTGGAGAGGTATTGGAGCACCCCGTTCATATCCGAGACGGGGGCGATGCCGTGAACATCCATATCTATAGCCGCGGCCGCCGGCGGCAGATCGGAGATCATGACGGCCCCCTGGGGTCTAAGAGCCAGGATTGCGAAAAAGGCGATGATGACGAAAACCGCCGCCGCCGCCGGAAGGGGCAGGGTAACCCTCCGGTTCCAAAGCCCCCTCCCGGGGGAGAAGCTTTTTCCCGCCGCCGGTTTTAGCGCCGACCGGGCGGCAAGCCTGAGCCAGACCCTTTCCTTTGCCGCCTCTAGGGCGTCTTCCCCGATTGTGCCGGGGGCGGAGGAGAAGGCCCGGTATTTTTCCAGCCGATTCCGGCAGTCGGCGCAGATTTCCAGGTGGGTTTCCAGCTTTTCCTTCCACGGGGAAGGAAGCTCGCCGTCGAAATACAACGAAAGAACTTGACGATCAGGACACATGCGAATTATCCTCCGCTAAGAGTTGAGCCAGCTTTTCCCGGGCCCGGAATACCCTCACTTTTACGTTACCTTCGCTGATACCCAAAGCCCGTCCTATTTCTTTATAATTTAGCTCACCGTATTCTTTCAAAATCAAAACAATCCGCAGGTTCTCGGGTAACTTGTCCAGGGCCGAACGGATTTCTTCCCGGCTCTCTTTCTTGATGAGCAGGCCTTCTCCGGTTTCCTCAACCCTTGTTTCTTCCCGAAAAGCCTTCTGGTACGCCTTGCGTTCCCGAACCTTACGCTTAGCATAATTCAGGGCGGCGTTTTTAACTACCCGTATGAGCCAGTACTTGGCTTCTTCCTTATTGGGAAAAACCATTTTTTTTTCGTGAAGGCGGAAAAACGCTTCCTGACAAAGATCCTCCGCGGCCTCGGCGCTTGAAGTAATGCGGTACGCGACTTTGAGCAAAATCGGAAATACCCCGTCATAGAGCCTGCGGAATTCGGTTGAAGAAAAACCCTCCCCGGAATTTTGTTCCTCCGGTATTTTCCCGCTCGTATCTAATAACAATTTGCAGCCCCAATCGTTACATAAAGGACCATCTATTGGATCCGCCGCCAGGTGGTTCCCGAAGGGGAATCCTCCAGAATAATGCCCCGGTCTTTAAGGGCCTGCCTGATTTCGTCGGCCCTGCCGTAGTTTTTCGTTTTTTTCGCCTCCCCTCTCTCGGCTATGAGCCTTTCCGTCTCCGCGGCCAGGGCGGGATCTTCTCCGGCCCTATCCTTCGCGGCGTCCTTCAGGTTGAGCCCCAGGACCCGGTCCATGTCGAAAGCCGCGGCCAGGGCGCAGGCGGGGCTCAGGTCAGTGTTTTTTAGAAGGCCCCACAATTCCGCCAGGGCCCTGGGGGTGGAAAGATCGTCCTCCAGGGCTTTGTCAAAGGCCGCCAGGTACTCCCCCGCCTTGCCGCCGGGGTTCCCCGGCGTTGCACCCGGAGCCTTTTGCGCCAGGGAGCGGATCTTATCGATTAGGGATTTCCTGGCGTTTTTCGCCCCATCCAGGGCGGGGTAGGAGAACTGAAGCTGGCTCCGGTAATGGCCGCCCAGGAGGAAGTAGCGGTAATCCAGGGGATCGTAGCCTGCATCCGCCATGGTCTGGAGGGTTAAAAAGCCCTCCTTGGATTTGGACATCTTACCCTTGTCCATGACGAGGAATTCGTTGTGGACCCAGTATTTTACCCAGGGGTGTTTCCCCGTAGCCGCCTCGCTCTGGGCAATCTCGTTGGTATGGTGGATGGGGATATGATCGATACCCCCCGCGTGAATATCAAACTGATCCCCCAGGTACTTGATGCTCATGGCAGAACACTCGATATGCCAGCCCGGATAGCCCCGCCCCCAGGGGCTGTCCCAGACCAGGGCCTGGTTTTCAAATTTGCTCCTGGTAAACCAGAGCACGAAATCCCCCGGATTCCTCTTGTTCTCGTCCGGGCCGGTGCGGGCGACAGCTTTCTGTTCCTCCGGTTTGAGCCGGGCCAGTTCCCCGTAGGCGGGAAATTTGGAAATGTCGAAGTAGAGGTTCCCGCCGGCCGAGTAGGTATAGCCGTTCTTTTCGATGTTCCCGATCAGGGCGATCATATCCTCCACATGGTCGGTGGCCTTGCAGACCACCGTGGGCTTCGCGATATTGAGCCTTTCGGTATCCAGGAAGAAGGAGCGGGTATAAAAATCCGCGATTTCCAGGACCGTTTTACCCCGTTCCTCGGCGGATTTGACCATCTTGTCATCCCCCTCGTCGTTGTCCCCCGAAAGATGGCCCACATCGGTGATGTTCATCACATGGGTCACCTCGAAGCCGAGACGGCGCAGGACGCGGACCAGCAGGTCATGGGTCACATAGGCCCGGAGGTTCCCGATATGGGCGTAGTTGTAGACCGTGGGGCCACATCCGTAAAAGCCCACCTTGCCGCTCTTGAGGGGCTCGAAGGCTTGCAAAGTTCGTCCAAGGGTATTATAAAGGGTTAAAGCCATAGGATATGGTAAATCTAAGGAAAAATCGGGAAAATGACAAGGGTGTCTTTTGCCTCGGCCGGCGAAAATACGATCTCCCGTGAAACCCTGGGCCAAATCGTCAAGGGCTGCGCCAAGGCGGTTCCGGGGCCCGTCACGGTCCGCTATGACGAGCCCATGTACCGGCATACCACCTTTAAGGCCGGGGGGCCGGCGGATCTCTGGGTCAGGCCGGGAAAGGATATTTTCCCCGAATACGCCGCCGCCCTGCTTAAGGCCGCCAAAGAGGAGGGGGTCCCGGTTTTTATCCTCGGCGCGGGGGCCAATATCCTGGTAAGCGACAGGGGAATCCGGGGCATCGTGCTGGATACGGCCTCCTGGAAGGGTATAGGAAAGCGGGAAGACCGGGAAACTCCCCCGGAAGAAGGGGCCGGATTTTCCGTCAGGGTCTGTTCAGGAACCTCCGTGGACGGCCTGGTGGACCGGCTTATGATCCGGGGCCTCTCGGGCCTTGAATTCCTGGCCGGTATGCCGGGCCTTGTGGGCGGCGCCCTGTGGATGAACGCCAGGTGCTACGAAAAATCCCTTTCCGACGTGCTGCTGGAAACCGAGATCCTCGATGAAGAATTGAACCGCCTCCGGCTTCCCTTTAAGGCCGAAGACTTCGGTTATAAAAAAAGCCCCTTTCAGGAGAGGAAGGTTCTCATCCTCAGCGCCCGTTTTGCCGTCACCGTCAGGGCCGCTTCGAAGATCCGCAGGGAGATAATGGAACACCGCCGGGACAGGGAAGAAAAGGGTCACTACCTTTACCCCTCGGCGGGTTCGGCCTTCAAAAACAACCGGGCCTTCGGCGCCCCGACGGGAAAGATCATCGACGACCTGGGGCTCCGGGGCCTCCGCTCCGGCGACGCCCAAGTGGCCCCCTGGCACGGCAACATTTTTATCAACACCGGCCGCGCCTCCGCCGCCGACATACGCTCCCTCATGGACGAGGTGGCCCGGCGGGTAAAAGAAGAGCGGGGCTTTGATTTGGAGCCGGAGATTCTTTTTGCCGGGGACTGGACTTAGAGTCGCGGCAGGGGGAAATCAGGAATTCTAACCACTGACCTCACGGACGACAGGGACAGGAGAAAGAATTTTAACCGCCAAGGCGCATCAGACCGCAGGTCTGACGGACCGAAGGTTCAAACGCGGTCCGCAAGCGCCGGAGAACAAGAAAAATTCCGCAAATCATAGAGGCTTTCCCAAAACCAACCGAGTTTTGGGGAAAGCTCTATATTATGAATGAATAGTTATAGATACTTAAATAAAAAACAATACATATATATTCAGTTTGCTATAGTAAAACTTATCATGCTCTTAATCTTGTTCTTATCTCATTTCTTATCTCAGATGGAGGAAAGAGGAAAATAGATGAAAGAAATTGATGAACACGATGAACACTATGAAAGGATGAAAGAGTTGACAAGATCAATATTTACCAGGAAATTAAATACCTCCTCTTTTGATGATAAATTTCTTGATAAACAAGCTGAAAAAATGATTCTTTTAAAAGAAATAATATTTAGTGAGACCACTCCATGGCAGGAAAAGAGAAAAGCAAAAGAAGAACTAATAAAGTTATTAACACTGTAGGCGGGCTGGTTCCAAAATCGGTTATTGCGGATCTCCTGTCCGATGGAACCGCCTCAGGCATTTGATGAAAACAACATCCCCTCTCCCCAAAAAGAGAAACCCCATCGAACCATCGAACCATCGAACCGAAGGTTCGCGGTTCGCGGTTCGTCAGACCTACGCTCTGACGCGCCTTGGTGGTTTTTCTTCTTCATTCTTATTTGCGGGTCAAGTTTAGTGCTTGCGTCGAACAAAAGGTTCGTGAACCAAAGATGCGAGGGGTATGTTGATTCTTCGCAATATAGTCTTATAAATCAGCAAATAATTTAATGAAAGCTCCGGGATTTTGGAATACTTTTATTCCTAGGAGTTTGTTGCGCTTCGCACATGAAATCTCAAAAAACCGCCTGCAAGGCGATTGCGAACCTACGGTTCGATTTACCCTGCAAACTGCGTAAGTATTAAGGGAAAGTCCGAAGGAGACGTTATGGCTAAGAAGGAATTCAATTCGACGGTGTATCAGGAACTTGATACGTTTATATACGGAAAATCGGAATATCCTGTTACTTTAAGCAACGGCCTCAGCATAGGCGGCGGGACTGTTTATCCTGAAATCAATTTTACCCTTCCCCCTATGACCATCAACCAGGAAACCATGCCAAAGGTTATTGAAAATTATACCCAAATCATCACCGGTATTTGCGGGCGGGCCAAAGACCTTTCTGTTCCGGGTTTTGTCGCCGAAATAGAGACCCTTCCCCCCATGACCTTTAATCCTGAATGGGGCGCTATGGTTACCAGGACGGTGGTGGATATCATTAAGGATCACGCCGCCAAATACGGAATAAAAGGGGCGGTACGCATTACCCCCAACGACATCAGGGAAGGCGGGGAACTCGAACACATGTGGCGCGGCAGGCACTGGGACGCCATTGTCAAGACCTTTGAAGACTGCGCCGGAGCGGGGGCGGACTTTCTGGCTATAGAATCCGTCGGCGGCAAGGAAGTACACGACGATGCCATTATGTACGGGGATATAAAGAAATCGATCTTCGCCCTTTCCGTGCTTGGCTGCCGGGATATGGAAAAACTCTGGACCAGGATTGTCAAGATTGGGGAAGACACGAAGACCATCCCCTCCGGCGACACGGCCTGCGCCTTCGGGAACACAGCGCTGGTGCTGGCTGACCGCGGCTATATCTCCAAGGTTTTTGCCGCTGTCGTCCGGGTCATGACCGCGGTCCGTTCCCTGGTCGCCATCGAGTACGGCGCCCGGGGCCCCCACAAAGACTGCGGCTACGAAGGGGTCTACGTCAAAGCCATCACCGGAACCCCCATAGCGACAGAAGGCCGGAGCGCCGCCTGCGCCCATCTTTCGCCCCTGGGAAATGTGGCCGCCTGCGTGGCGGATCTTTGGAGCAACGAGTCGGTTCAGAACATAAAACTTCTCGGGGGAATGGCTCCTACGGTCAGTTTTGAACAGCTTGCCTATGACTGCCGACTCCTGAACGAAGCCAGCGCCAGGGGCAAAGACACGGCCCTGCTGTTGCGGGATCTCCACGCCGATTCCGATTCCCCTCTGGATCCCCAGGCCTATGTGCTGCGCCCGGATGTGGTGCTTTCCATTTCCAAGGAACTGGTCAAGGTAAAGGGCTATTACGAAAGAACCCGGAAGGCCGCCGAATTAGCCCTCAAAGAAATAGAAGAGGGCTATAAGCAAGGCGCCCTCGCTCTCTCCGAAAGAGAACTGGATTCCCTTCACAACCTTGCCGGCGAAGTGGCGGCCCTGCCCTCCCATGAGGACCGGTTAATTGACGAAACAATCGGAGACTGCGAAAAGCTGGACCCAAAAAAGTACGATATGTGAGGCCCCCTGCGTGATCCGGCAGGGACACCCCATTCTCCGGAAAAAATTATCTACCCTCTTGACAACCGGCGCAACGGTTTTACTTTTAATCACGAAAAACACGAAATGCGCGAAAAGAACAACCACATCAAACCGCGAACCTTGTTCATGCTTTTAGTGGTTGAATTGCTTAAAAGTGAGTCCCCTCCGAAAAGTCCGCAAAGTGTGATACAATAAAAACAGCGAGGGAATATGTTTCAGAAAAGCATAACGCAAGAGGATATGTTCAAGTCGGCATCCTGGGTGATGGAAGGGCGGACACGGAAGCTGTATGAAGATGAGTGCGGGTGGCACAACC
>JAISRW010000038.1 GCA_031273405.1 Treponema sp. | reverse complement strand
TACGTCAAAACCTAAATGAATGTATTGACCTTGCAGACAAATACGGACTTTCATCCATGTCAATGGAGGAAATTACCAGAGAGGTTAATGCTGTGCGAAAAAATGCATAATATCATAATTGACACAAATGTATTTGTTTCATCATTGATTCAAAAGGGCTATCCATACCGAATTGTGTATGACCTCTTTATTGAAGATAAAATACAACTTTGTACATCAGAAAAGCTTGTTTATGAATATTATGAGGTCTTACATCGTCCAAAATTTTCTATATATAAAGATTTTTTGATTCGAGCGGAAACATTGCTTTCTATAATCATATTAAAATCAAAAAAGTTTATTCCTGAGATAAAGTTAAATTTAATTTCTGATACAAAAGATAATATGTTATTAGAGCTTGCCGATATTTGTTCTGCTGATTTTTTAATAACAGGAAATACAAATGATTTTACATTCTCACAATACAAAAAAACAAAAATTGTAACTTCTAAAGAATATTGGGATAATTGCCAATATTTATAACAAAAATTTGCAAAAATATTTCACATAACAGGCCTGTTAGCGCGCGAACTTCCGGTTCGACGGGCCTGAAGGCCCCCCGGCCTCCGGAACGATATATGAAGGAGCTCTATAATGGAAAACGCGGCGGGCAGCGTGCTGTCCAACCGGTCCCTTTCCCGTGATTTTTATCGTATGGAACTTCTTACGGAACCTGAGGGGCCGGAAGTTTCGGTCAGGATGGGGCAGTTCTACATGCTCCGTGCCTGGGAAACCTACCCGGTTCTCTCCCGGCCCCTCAGCGTCTTTGACGCCGGGAACGGCCGCCTCGCCTTTGTGTACAAGGCGGCGGGCCGAGGAACGGCCGTCTTCGCCGGTCTCAGGAGGGGGGACCGCGTCGGCCTCCTGGGGCCTTTGGGGAACGGCTTCCCCGACACGGAAGGAAACGTCGCCCTGGTAGGGGGAGGCGCGGGAATCGCCCCGCTGTACCTGGGGGCCAAACAGATCAAGGCGGCCCGTGACGGCCACAGGGTGGATGTGTTTCTGGGTTTCAGCGGCGAGCCTTTTCTGGTCAGGGAATTTGAAAGCGCCGCGGACAGGGTTGTTGTCAACGTTGGGGGCTTTATCACCGACGACATCGATCCCTCAGGCTACGATAGTATCCTCGCCTGCGGGCCGGAGATCATGATGCAGGTTCTTTTTGAAAAATGCCGGAAAACCGGTGCGGCGGCGAAGCTCTCGGTCTCCCTGGAAAACCGTATGGCCTGCGGGGTAGGGGCGTGTTTCGTGTGCAGCCGCCCGGTGGGGGGAAGCAACAAAAAGGTCTGCAAAGACGGGCCGGTATTTCAGGCGGAAGCGGTGTTCGGCCTATGAAGACCTTGCTGGAAACGGATTTTGCCGGAGTTTCTTTTCAAAACCCCCTGGTCCTGGCATCGGGAACCTGCGGGTTCGGCGGGGAATACCGGGATATCTTTGACATAAGCCGCCTGGGAGGGCTGTGCTCCAAGGGCCTCACCCTCCATGCCCGGCCGGGCAACACGGGCATACGGATATGGGAAACCCCCAGCGGCATTATGAACAGCGTGGGCCTTGAAAACCCGGGTGTCCGCGAATTTATCGACCGCGAACTGCCGCTGATGAAGCGTCTGGGGCCGGCGGTGATTGTTAACCTGGGGGGCCATTCCATCGACGACTACCTTGAGGGGGTGGAACTCCTCAACAACGCGGATTTTGACATCCTGGAACTCAATATCTCCTGCCCCAATGTCAAAGCCGGGGGGATGAACTTCGGCGTCAAAACCGAAACAGCCAGAGAGGTGGTCCGTACAATCCGCGGGGCAACCACACACAAGCTGGCGGTAAAACTCTCTCCCAACGCGGAGGACATCACCGCCCTGGCCCGGGCATGCGAGGAAGAAGGCGCCGACGGGCTTTCCCTGGTGAACACCTTCCTCGCCATGGCGGTGGATATTCAAGAACGCCGCCCGGTATTCGATAACACCTACGCCGGTCTTTCAGGGCCGGCGATCAAGCCCGTCGCCCTGCGCATGGTTCACCAGGCGGCAAAGGCCGTATCCATCCCGGTAATGGGCATAGGGGGCGTTACCACCTGGCAGGACGCGGTGGAGTTCATCATGGCCGGCGCCCGGCTTGTGCAGATCGGGACCGGCAGTTTCATCAAGCCTTCCATATCTTTGGACATTCTGGAAGGAATGCGGACATGGCTTACATCCCAGGGAATCAGCGCTATACAGGAGATTAGGGGAATCATATAAGGCGGGAACAGCGTCTTCGAAGGGCATGTTGAATCTACGGTTCGCGGTTCGATGTGCGGTCCGTGGTTAGATTCTTCCCTGTAGGAAATCCAGGACCTCCGCCCCTGAAGGCGGGCAGCCGGGACAGGAAGCGGCGAAGCCTGAGGTGCACCGGCCCACGCCGACGGCGCCCTTCTTCCCCCTGTAGCCCTGGCCTATGGCGACAGGCCCCTTTAAGCGGCCCAAGTCGCCGCGGCTCATCCGGGAGAGGGCGAAGACAAGGCCGGCGTAACAGGCGCTGCAAGCCTTGTCTTCCTGTATGTGGGAGGCCAACTGCCTGACCTTGCCGCCGGGCTTCGGCGCCGGAACGGAACTCTCGGCGCGGTTTAACTCGGTTATCCTGGCTTTACGGGGGTCTCCCTCGCCGACGCCGAGTTTTTCGGCCAGCCCTATGTAGGGGATCTCGCCGGTTTTGTAGCCCATCTGGGCTGCGGCCCAGGCGTCGCAGAGCACCGGGTCCCTGGCGGCGAACATGCGGCCGGCGAAGACGGGGTTGCCTCCTTCCTCAAAATCGAGATCCCCACAGATGCCGTCTACCAGGATGAAGTCGTTCCGGGCGACCGTATTGAGGTGGGCGATGGGCTTGTGAAGCCCCAGGCTGTGGAAGCGCCGCTTCTCCCTGTCGGGCATGACGCCTTTGTTGTTTTTTAGGGCGCAGGTAAGGAGGGTCTGGCAATGGCCCTTCATCACCGGCAGATTGATCATAAAATCCACCGCCATGGCGCTGTCGCAGATTTCTATCTTCATGCCCTTGCAGTCATAGGCCCTGGCCTTGTCGGTCTGGGTGTCGATGAGGCGCACCCCTACCTCCTCCGCCAGTTTACGCCAGCCGCAGACCGAGAAAGCGTCGGCGGTGGAGTCTCCCACCCAGGAACCTTCGAGGATCACGATTGTTTTAAACCCGTTCTTCTTGAGATAGGCGATAAGGCCCGCGGCGATCTCAGGATGGGTGGTGGCCCCTCCATCGGCAGGCCTGGAAACCACCAGATTCGGCTTTAAGCCTACGCGCTTCCCCCTGTCGCCTATGAGGGATTCGAGGCCCGCCGCCTCCGCCAGCCTGAAGGCCATGTCCGCCGGTTTGTCGCCGTAGATCACAAAAATTTCATTCTTATCCATGGATGAGACTATACGCCGATCCCCAAGGCCGGGTCAAGTTTGACCCAGGGACCTTACAAACTCCGTAAGGAGCCCCCTTATCGCAGGTTTTTTGCTCGAAACCCACAGGGTGTAGAGCAAAAACCTACAAGTCCCACAGGCTCCTAGGATAAGGATTCCCCCGGCATGAAGGCGGCGGGCAAAAAATCGGCGGCGGCTTCTTCGACGATGAAATCCGCCGGGCAGGGGCCAATGGCCGCAGACAGCGCGGATGTTCCCCAACGCGCCCTTGAATCAGCCGTCTTCCTGGTGTACCATGGGCCATGCGGTTTTCTTGTTTTCTTATGCGCGTTTGAGGGAGGAGTGAAAATGAAAAGGGCCCTTACCATTGCGGGTTCAGACTGTTCGGGAGGCGCGGGAATCCAGGCGGATTTAAAAACTTTTTCCGCCCATGGGGTTTTCGGCATGAGCGTGATTGTCTCGGTGGTGGCTGAAAACACGAGCCGGGTGATTGGCGTGGAAAACATAAGCCCCGGTATGGTAAAAAAGCAGATAGACGCCGTCTACGAGGACATAGGAACCGATACGGTCAAAATCGGCATGCTTTCTACCGCTGAGCTGATGAAGGCGGCCGCCGAAAAGCTGGACGAGTACAGGCCCGCCAACGTGGTGGTCGATCCGGTGATGTACGCCAAAAACGGGGCGCCCCTCATGGAAGAGGATTCCGTGGACGCCCTGATACGGTACATAGTCCCCAGGGCGGATCTCCTCACCCCCAATATTCCGGAAGCCGAAAAATTAAGCGGCATGAAAATTGCCACCCCGGAAGATATGGAAAAGGCGGCGGGGATAATTATCGGCATGGGCTGCGCCGGCGTACTCATCAAGGGCGGTCATTTTTCCCAATCCCCCGAAGAGGCTCCTTCCGGAAACGCGGAGGATCTTCTCTACGACGGCAGGGAATTTCGCCGTTTCTCCTCCCCGAGGATCAGGACGAAGAACACCCACGGCACAGGCTGCACCCTTTCGTCGGCCGTCGCCTCGAACCTGGCCCTGGGCTTCGCCCTGGGGGACGCGGTGGAGAAGGCCAAACGCTATGTCACCGTCGCCATCGAGCACTCCCTTTCCATAGGCAAAGGTCACGGCCCAACCCACCATTTTTACGAGCTTTACCGCGACGGGCTGAGAAATTAGGGCGCCCGAAAGCGTATAAGTTTCTTTGTCCGTATCCATCCGTGCGGTCAGTGTGGTCCGCGGTTATTCTAAATCCGGCGGCCGCGAACCTCCGGGCCGAAAGATCACCGTTTTTCTTTTACTTTTTCTTTCTCTTTTATAATTTTCGCGTCCAGCTTGTCCATCAGTTTATCCACAGCTGTATGAAGTTCAAAATCAGTTTCCTTCTGGTGGATCGAAACCCCCCAGCGGAAATTAACCGTTACCTCGGCGGAAAAATCCTTGTCCTTGGTCAGGGTGAACAGAAGATCTACAATCATGTTTTCGGCATTATGAATCCTGGATATTTTTTTGTCCAAGTATTCCCTGGTATCATCCCTTAAAGTAAAATGCACCGCCTTGATTTCGGTATTCATACGAACCTCCTGTGAAAAAATTTTTTCGCGCCCCGGCGCGATAGTTAACGCTTTTTTGAAGACCCCAAATCCAGTTCGTTCCGGTATTTGGCTACGGTCCGCCGGGCCAGGGGAATCCCCCGCATTGCCAGAAGACCCGCGATCTCCCTATCGGAAAAGTTCTGATTTTCCGCGGCGATGATTTCCCGGATGATTTCCTTTACCCCCTCCTTGGAGAATCTCGACCCCCCCGAACCGATTCCGCTGATGGAATTGGAGAAGAAGTGGCGGAGCTCGAAAATCCCCCACTCGGTCTGCATATATTTGCCGCTGGCGGTACGGGATACGGTGGCTTCATGGACGCCTAATTCCTGGGCGATATCCCTGAGGGTGAGGGGCACCAGGTACTTGGGGCCGCCGTCAAAAAAAGGCCGCTGGAATTCCACAATGGCCCGGGAGACCCGAAGCAGGGTATGGTTCCTTTGGTTGATAGCCTGGATGAACCAGCGGGCCTCTTTGATATTCTCCCTGGCAAAATCCCGCACCGGTTTAGTACCTTCCTTTTTCCCTGAAATTTTCATGAAGAAGGGGTTGATGCCCAGAACCGGAATTTCCTCATCGTTAAGGATGATGACAAATTCGCCGTCTTTTTTAATCACCTGGATATCGGGCACCACGTAGCGGGTGTCGCCGGACGCGAAGGCCCGGCCCGGAAAGGGGGAGAGCTCCCTGACGCGCTGGAAGATCCTGGCGGTTTCCTCTTCGCTCCGGCCGAGTATTTTCGCTGCCGCCGGGATTTTCCCCCGTTCCAGCAGTTCCAGGTGCGAGAGGGCGTCGGCAATGCCTTCGGGAGGGTCTTTCATGAGACCGATCTGGACCCGGAGAGATTCCTGGTAGCCCGATACGCCGCAGCCTGCGGGTTCCAGGGACTGGACAAGGTTCAGGGCTTTTTGAATCGCCCCGGGATCTTCGTTTTTGAGGAGGACTTCCACCGGTTCCTTATGGAAACCGTCGGCGTCCAGGTTCTGGATGATAATCTCGCCCAGCCGCCTTGTGCCGCTGTCCGCGGGTTCCAGCGCAAGCTGCCAGAGGAGATGCTCCTGGAGGGTCTCGGAACGGGAGAGGGCGCCTTCTATAAAGCGGCGCCGCTCGTCGGCCGCTTCTTCCCCTCCCCTGCCGATAAAGCCCGAGTCGGAACCGACTTCAAAGTATTCGTCCTCTTCTTTCCGGGGATTAATGGCCTCGTCCAGAGACAGGGTACTGTAATCTTCCAAAACCTCCAGGGCGGGATTTTTTTCGAGTTCTTCTTCTATCTGTTCCCTCAAATCTATTATCGGGAGCATCATCAGCTTGATAGACTGATAGAGCTGGGGTTGCATTTTGAGACGCTGTTCCTGGATGAAAGAAGGCCGCTGCAACTGCATATACTAAAATTGTTATCCCGGTGCCCTTCTTTGTCAAGAAGGCGCATTGCTTAATCGAAATTCTAACCCTACGGAAGCCGTGCCTCATCATAAAAATCTAACCCAAAACTAAAACGGCCGTCCGCCATACTAGCCCAGGCGGAGGCTACAAGTGGGGTTAGACATGAAGACCAGACAGGCGCTTACGAATGAGACCGCGAAGCGGTACCGCACGGCCGGGCGGAAAGGCAAAACAAAGATTCTCGATGAGTTTGTCGATAATACCGGATATTGCCGAAAATATGCCTTGCATATTTTGGCGAACGGGGACACGATGCGGTTTGTCGAAGTTGACGGCAAGCCGGTAAAGCTCAAAACCGGAAAAACACGGCCAAAAAGCGCGAAAAACGGGCGGGGAAACCGGTTTACCTGCCGGAGGATATTGAGGCGCTCAAAGCCGCCCGGGATTTCTTCCGGCGGTCCTGCGGCAAGCGCCTGGCGCCCCTTCTGAGGGTGCAAATGCCCTTTCCGGTATCCTGCCCCGGTTTCGGCATAAACGGCGACACGGCGGGAAAACTACTCAAAATCACTCCGGCGGCCATTGACCTGGGATTGCGGGACGAAGCCGGGCATGCCGCTCCGCGGCTAGGAGTTTGTTGCGCTTTGCGCATAAAACAGTATAAATATTCATAAAATGAATATTTATACCTTACAAACTCCGAAAGCATGCCCGTTGATCGAGGTTTTCGCGCATGAATATGCAAAAAACCTACAAGCGCAACCGACTGCTAGGCGCCGGTGACAATGCGCTTCCCCTTCAACGGGCGGACGCCGGGCTTTTTCGAGACGGACACCGTTCATAACCGCGGCGGGAGTACCGGAGGCGAATACAACCTGACCCTCACCGTTTGCCGTTCACGTTCATCAGTTCCCGCAGGCCGGTAATCACTTCCTCCGCCAGCGGAATATGATGTTTGATTTTCGTTTTCGTTTCCCGGTAGCCGTATTCGTCAAATTGGGCGTTCAGAAATATGTTACCCTCGAAAACATATTCCCCGGTCAGCCCCAGCACCTCACTACAGCGCATACCGGTGAGGGCCGCCAGCTTGTTAGCCCCGCACACCACCGGATCATCATTCCACACCCTTTTCCAGTCCTTCACAAACAGGGCCTTGAATTCCTCCGGCGTGATAATCTCTAAATTTCTCCGGTCGTTTACCAGCCGCTCCAATACCGTCAGCGGGTTAAAGGGAATGACCTTTTTCTTAGCCGCATAGGTAATCATGGTCAGCAGCGTACCGTAGTAGCCGTTGATGGTAGTATGCCTGTATTCCTCGTCAAGCATATAATCAAACCACATATCAACTTCATCCGCCGTGATTTTATCAAGCCGCATTTTGCCAAAGTAAGGGAGAAGGGTATGATTAACCACCCGAGCGTTTTTGTCGGCGTAACTTCTGGTAAGGTTATACCGCTTCTTGCGGTCTTTCAGGTAGGCGGATTTATCCCAATCCCAAAAATCGGCGGCATACTCGGCAAAGGTGGGTATACCTTTCAGCCCCGGTAAAAGCTTGCCCTCCCGGTTAAGGCGGTTACAAACATTCCGCGCCGCCGTCAGGGAAGTTTCCCCGGTAGTCCACGGCCCCAGCCGCTTACCGTCACCGTCATAAGCGTAGTAGTACACTACCCTTCCCCCGGAGGGAACCGTGCGCTTAAAGAGCGTAAAATCGTTGTGCATAGTCTCAAACCCCGTTTTTCGGAAAATTGATAACATAGCTGATAACATCAATTTTCCGGCTAAATCGGCCTACCGAACCAGCAACGCTAATTC
>JAISRW010000021.1 GCA_031273405.1 Treponema sp. | reverse complement strand
TCCTAAAAACTCTCTCAAAGACCAACAATCTATCCAGGCTCATCTATACGCGTCAACGGCAAATTGCAAGTAACCGGCAAATCTTTTAAATGTCAATTCATTTTGTACGGATTCAGGTGTTTGTCGGGCGCGGACCGGCCCGCATCATACGCGGCTTTTACCGGCCTCCGGCGGCTGCCGGCTGGACAAGGCCGTAGCGTATTTTTTCGGCGATCACGCGCTGGGCCGCCTCCCGGAGCCGCCGGCGGGGGAGCCTCCCCTCCTCCAGGGCTCTGAGTATTTCCCTCCGGACCAGGACAAGATCCCCGGGCCAGGCCATGACCATATCGGCCCCAGCAATCAGCGCCTCTGCCGCCGCCTTTTCGGGAGAAAGGCCCGAAGAAGCCACGGCGCCCATGGAAAAATCATCGGCAATGAGGATGCCCGGAAATCCCAGGTCCTTCCTGAGCCAGTCATTCATTACCAGGGAGGAAAGGCTGGCGTTTTTCCCGCCGTCCACGGCGGGGACCGTCACATGGGAAACCATGATGGCCGGGGGCCTCAGACTGCGTATGATTCCCGCAAAAGGCTCGGTCATGCTATCCAAGGCGGCCCTGTCCGCCTCAAGAAGCGCCGGCCCGCCGTGGGGGTCCCGGCCAGTGTTGCCGGGGAAGTGCTTGACCACGCAGGCAATGCCCGCGGCGTCCATGGCCCTTACAAAAGCCGATGCGGCCTCTTCGGTAAAGACAGGGTCGGGCCCATAGGAACGGGTTTGGAGGAAATTCAGGTTATCACCGTTTAGAACCTCCGCCACCGGGGCAAAGTTCATGGTGACCCCAAGGTCCCGAATCTCCCCGGCGGAAGCGGAAACCTCGCGGTCGAGAACTTCCAGAGCGGCCCCGGGGCCTTCTTTTTGCGCCAGTTCCCAAAAGGAGAAAGCCGGCGGCAGCTTCTTCACCCCAGGCCCGAAGCGGTGCACGAGCCCTCCCTCGTGATCCACGGCGATAAAGGGGGCAATGCCTGAAGCTTCGGAAACAAGGTTCGAGCAGAGGGCCAGGAAAGAGCGGACAGCGTCCTTGCCGGTATTGAGGTTGTATTTAAAGAGCATGAGCCCCCCCGGCGGAACCTCCCTGAGCAGGGCTGCCATGGCGGCGCTCAAGCCGGAGTTCCCGTCCAGGCCGGCAATGAGAACCTGGGAGGCAAGAAGCCTCTCGTCCATGAAAGCGGCGATCCTGGCGGCCTCCTCCAGGCGCAGGGAATAGGAGGCGTCGTCGGCTCCGGGGAGAAAGCGAAGCTCCTCCGGGGTGGATGCCTCCGGCCCCGGCTCCCGGCTCTCAGGCGAGGCCCGCCCGCCTCCGCCGCAAGCGGAGAGGAAAAGGCAAAATATAAGGAAAAAGATCCGGCCCATAAGTATAGTCTAAGCATAGCCCCTTTTTTACGATTTGTCTTTCCCCCGTAACTATTCAGTCGTAGCGTGATTTCAGAACTGTTCTTGTTCTCCAGTGCTTTAACCCCGCATTAGTCCTGAGTAGTTACCTTTCCCCCGTCTTTACGGCTTGTCCAAAATGTTTTTTTTTGGTATGAATATGATGTGGTTATAGCCATTGACGGACCCGCGGGGTCCGGGAAAAGTACCATTGCCCGGCTTCTGGCTCAAAGGCTGGAAGCGGAGGGAACTCCATTCACCTATATCAATTCCGGAAACCTTTACCGGGCGATCTGCTTGGGGTGTCTCCGCAAAGGAATCGATCCCCAGGATCCCGAAAGCGCCGCGGAATATGCCAGGAACGCCGGGATCGAGTACCGGGCCGGCCGGGTCTGTCTGGAGGGGGAAGAGGTGGACCATCTCCTCCATACCGACGAAATCGACCGTTTTACCGCCCCCCTGTCGGCCGTAGTGCCGATCAGGCACGTGGTAAACGATCTGATCCGGAAAATCGCGGCGGGCTGCAACGCGGTGGTGGAGGGGAGGGATATGACTACCGTAGTATTCCCGGACGCGGAATACCGCTTCTACCTTGACGCTTCTGTCGATGCCAGGGCCGGGCGGCGGCACGATCAGGGAGTATCCAGGCTCAGCTTGGAAGAGATCCGCGAAACGATTCTTAAAAGGGACGAGATTGATAAAAACAAAATCGAAGGCAGCCTGAAGATAGCCCCGGGAGTAGGCTATTTAGACACTTCGGACTTGACTGTAGAAGAAGTTTATGCCAAATTAGTAAAGAAAGTACAGTTAGAAGGACATATGGAAGGACATAGCATGGCGCAGAAGGAAGTGGGAGCGGACAATGCATTCGCGAACGATCCGATTGAAGACAACAGTCAAATTGGGGACAACGGTCAAATCGAGGATAACAGTCAAATTGAGGGGCAGGAAAGGCGCAAAACCTCCAATGCCGGCGACAACATTCAAACCCAGTTACAAGAAGAGTACCTAAAGAATCTTGAACAACTGGAAGAGGGCCAGCTGGTGGAGGGATACGTGATCCAGGTAACTCAGGATCAGGTGTTCGTCAATATCGGTTACAAATCGGAAGGGAAAATTCCGCTTGAAGAATTTGCCGAAACCCCCAAAGAAGGAGACCCGGTCGCGGTCATTCTTGTCACCAAAGAGAACAAACACGGCGAAGTCATTGTCTCAAAGCAAAAAGCGGATGTAAAGATCTTCTGGAAAAATCTGCGCCAGGCTTTTCAGGATCATACCCCGGTGGAAGGAACCATTGAAAAGCTGGTCAAAGGCGGTTTCGACGTACACCTCGGGGCCGATGTTAACGCCTTTCTTCCCATCAGCCAGTCGGACGCTCAAAAGGTGGATAAGCCTGAAAAACTTCTGGGCGTCAAGGCGGTTTTTTATGTGGAGCGGCTTTATTCCGACGGCAAGGTTAACATCGTGGTCAACCGCCGGAAGTGGCTGGAAGAAGAAATCGAGCGGAAACGGAACGATTTCTTTGCCGGTACCCCCATCGGGGCCGATGTCACCGGTACGGTTAAGAGCTTTACCTCCTTCGGGGCCTTTATCGACCTCGGGGGCTTTGACGGGCTTCTCCATATCAACGATATGAGCTGGGGCCACGTAACAAGGCCCAAAGATTTTGTAAAGAAGGGGCAGGAAATCCGCCTCAAAGTTGTGCGGGTTGATCCGGTTGAAAAGCGTATAAACCTTTCCCTTAAGCATTTTACCGACGATCCCTGGGTTCATTTTGAGGATAAATACCATGTCAACGACATCGTCAACGGAAAGGTTACCAAGCTTACCGACTTCGGGGCTTTTATCGAGTTGGAGGAAGGTGTTGAGGGTCTTGCGCATATTTCCGAATTTTCCTGGGTAAAGAAAATCCAGAGGCCCGAAGACGTCATAAACATCGGCGACCAGGTGGAATGCATGATCCTGGGCTACGATCTCCAGGCGGGGAGGGTGTCCCTGGGGCTCAAGCAGGTGACCGCCAATCCCTGGACCGGGATTGACGAAAAGTACCCGCCGGGTCTCAGGCTCACCCGGAAGGTGGTGAAGATCACCAACGCCGGCGCCTTCATCGAACTGGAAGAAGGCATTGACGGCTTCCTGCACGCCGACGATATTTCGTGGACCAAGAAGGTTAAGCATCCCGGCAGCGAGTTCCAGACAGGTCAGGAGATTGAGGTCATGGTCGTTTCGGTGGACAAGGAGAGCCGGAGTATCAGGCTGGGGGTCAAGCAGCTTTCGGAAGACCCTTGGCTGAGTTTTGCCTCCGCCTACAAGAGCGGCAGCCTCGTGGAAGGGGAAATCTCCTCGATCACCGATTTCGGCATCTTCGTCCGCCTTCCCGGCGGCATAGAAGGGCTCATCCACAAATCCAATCTGCCGGAAAACCGGGACGAGAACCCCGACGAGGCCCTCAAGAAATACAAGGTCGGGGACAGGATTAAGGCGGTGGTGCTGGAAATTCAGCCGGAAAAACAAAAGGTCGCCTTTTCTATACGGGACTACCAGAAAAAGGTGCAACAGGAAGAAATTTCCCGTTATATGTCGGGGGAAGAATCGGATGATTCAACCTATACTCTCGGGGATTTCCTCAAATCCAAAAACCCGAAAGAAGACGGCGCCGGTAACGGCGCATCGGAGTAGACTTCTTTAGGTATGCTGTCAAAGATTGACCCCGGGAAATTTAACACCCT
Organism: Treponema sp.; assembly: GCA_031273405.1. The sequence goes on along the minus strand of JAISRW010000021.1, from coordinate 3,983 downwards.
TATTGAAATTAATGCTCTCATTAATTCCAATTATTCGGATGTCAAAGATCTTTTAACCCAGATTATCAATTCCGCCACGATCCTTTGCCAGGGGGACGCCTCAAGCCTCCTCCTGATGAACAAAGAGACCGGGAAGCTTTATTTTGAGGTTGCCTTGGGAGCGGCGGGGGCGGCGGTCAAGAATTATACCGTAAAGGTGGGGGAGGGGATTGCCGGCTGGGTTGTCCTCCACAACAAATCCGTCATTGTCAATGACGCGGAAAACGACAGCCGGCATCTGAAAAGCATACCCGAAGAGATACGTTATACTTCCAAAACCATGCTTGCGGTCCCCATGAGGGTGAAGGATGAATGTATCGGGGTCATCGAAGTCATAAACAAAAAAGACGGGAAACTCTTTACCCAGGAAGACCTTGAGTGGCTTGAGATTTTTGCCAACCTGGCGGGCATAGCCGTTGTCAATGCCCGGAGCATTGAAAAAGCGCGGAACGAAATACGGCTTCTTCACCATCGGCTTGAAATCGATCAAGGCTATCATACCATGATCGCGAAAAGCCCTGTGATTCTGGAAAAGCTTGAGATCATTGACCGTATAGCCAAAACCGATTCGTCGGTGCTGATCCTGGGAGAAAGTGGGGTAGGGAAGGAGCTCTTTGCCGAGCAGATCCACATACGCAGCCCCCGGAACAGGAAGCCTTTTGTCCGGGTTAACTGCGCCGCCCTGCCCGAAGGGCTTTTGGAAAGCGAACTTTTCGGCCACATAAAGGGGGCCTTTACCAGCGCCGTCGCCGGCCGGCAGGGACGCTTCGAGCTTGCCGACGGGGGCACTATCTTCCTGGACGAGATCGGGGATCTTCCCCTGGCCCTCCAGGCAAAACTGCTCAGGGTGATTCAGGAAAAAACCTTTGAAAAAGTAGGCTCCGATACTTCGATTACCGTGGACGTGCGCATCCTGGCGGCCACCAACAGGGATATAGAGAAGGCGGTAGAGAAAGGCGAATTCAGAAGCGATCTTTATTACCGCCTCAATGTGCTCCCCCTCTATATCCCCCCCCTAAGGCAGAGGCCGGAAGATATTCCCGAATTGGCCGATTTCTTTCTCAAGAAGTATACCAAGGAGACAAACAAGCAGTTTGGCGGATTTTCAGGAAAAGCCATGGAAATAATGCTTTCCTATTCCTGGCCGGGAAACATCAGGGAACTGGAGAACTGCATCCAGCGGGCCTGCGTTATCGGGAAAAACAATTTGATTCGGGAGGAGGATCTTTTTATAAAGACCGCGGACGGGCCGGCTTCGGGGCAGGAAGACAGGAGCCGGAACCTCAAGGCCGCAATTAATATTTTTAAGAGCCGTTTTATCCGGAAAGTTCTGGAGGAAAACAGGTGGAACCAAACCGAGACCGCCAAGATCCTGGATATACAAAGAACCTATTTGTCCAGGCTAATAAAAGAACTGAATATCAACAATAATCCTAAGGAGTAAACTATATGGCAGCGGAAGCTGAAAAAACCGAAAAACTGAACATTGGCGGGGTGATTAATAATTTTATCCAAAAAAACCGCAAAGGGCTTTTAATCGGCCTTGCGGCGAGTGTGGTAATCCTAATCGGCTTTGCGGTGTTTGTTACCGTAAACGATAGATTGCAATCCCGGGACTTAAGCAGAGCGGAAGAATTTCAGCGGCGCTATGAAGCCCTCAGGGTTGATACCAACAGCGAGGAGCCCGAAGCGGCCGAAAGGCAGGAAGAAATCTCCGCTTTGGAGGCGGAGTTGAAAGCCTTTGAAGGAACCAGTTCCGGCCATGCCCGGGTCATGGCCTATGCCATAAGCGCCGGCATCCAGGGGGATCGCAAAAACTGGGCGAAAGCGGAAAACGCCTGGGTAAGCGCCGCGGCCGCCGCCGGCAAATCGTACTTTGCGCCCATAGCTCTTTGCAATGCCGCCGCTTCCGCCGAAAATCAGGGCGGCAATGACAGGGCTATGGAGCTTTACAAGCAGGCCCTGGGGTTCGGCGACCGTTTTCCCGAGGCTGCCAGGGCCCAATTCGCGGTGGGAAGAATCCTGGAAATCCAGGGCAAGAGAGACGAAGCCCTGGAAACCTACCGGACATTGACCGGCAGATGGCCGGACGACGCTTTATGGGCAAACCTGGCCCAAAGCCGGATACTGGCCCTCACGAAATAGGTGAAAAAGAGAGTAACGAGAGCTTTTCCCAAAACTCGGTTAGTGCGAACCTCCGGTTCGATGGAAAAAGTTTCCGATTATGCCGATAATGGCTTAGGGGGGCTCGAAATAAAACGTCATTTTTTTGAGCCGGGGGTGTAAATCCCCTGAAGGAGAAGGGCAGGGACTTATGAAAAGAACAGCATATCTCGTTTTTTCCGCGGCGTTTTTGTCAATCTGCGCTTTTCTCCTCGCCGGCTGCGGCATTGAAGATTATCCCTATCTTTATCCCGTATCCCAGGGTAACATTTCCCAGGAATTAAACAGCCGGGCCATTGTTTATATTGACGGCGCCAATAGCGGAAACGATTCGTTTTATAATTTTGCCGTTTACTACCGTATCTATGTGAGCAATATAATCGAAAGCTCCCCGTTGCCGGGTAATTTTTCCGCCATCAATCCCGTCCTGGCCCAGGATTATTCGGTCATCGCCTCCTATATCAACAGTACCACCGTGGGGAATACATCCATGGGCTCCCTTTTTCAAGGCAGAAATTATAATACCCTGGAACTTTCAAACGGGAGTATCGACAGCATCTTGGCCTCAGTACCCACCACCATGATTTTGGAATTCCCCCAGAATCCTGTCAATCCGGCCCAGCCCTGGCCGTTTTTGACGGTTAACGGTTCGGGGCCCTATTATCTTTACCGGTCTACCGGCAACGGCCGTTTTAACCCTATGCCCCTCAATAATCGTTACTTCATGAATTACGAAGAATTGAACAGGCCCGAATACATCAATTCAAATAACAACGCTGATGTAGTGGATAAAGCGGGAACCCCCCGCTATGCCTATGCCGCCTTCTTTATAGTCGCCGTTGGTTTTGACGCGAATACCTTTTCAATGATTTACAGTACTCCGGCCTTTGTCGGGGTGCTCCGGCTTCCCGATCCGCAGTAGGCGCTTTGATTCGTTGCGAAGGGTACATACCCCATCCGCTTGCCTCCCCTGCAAAACAGGTTCTTGGGTTGTTGGTTTAATAAATTTTTGATTTGCACACGACACATCATCGGTAAAATAAACCTTGTTGGTATAGTTGTTTATCAGTTTTAATATCTCCGGATGAGGACAGGGGTCTTGCCTGTCATTGCTGACGGAAATCACCGCATAATCGGGCCGCAGATATTCCAGAAGCGTTTTTGTAATCGAGTCTTTATGACCGTGGTGGGGAACCTTGAGTATGTTGCATTTTTCAGGAGATTCTCTCTCCCAATATGCCGCACTGACATCGCCGGGTAATTGTACGGTATATCCTTTGTACGTTATATACAAACGGAGACTGGTATCATTAATGAATTTATCAAATTCCATAAACGATACATTCTTGTTAAAAATATCGTTTTGAAGAGTATAGAGATAAGGGTCCGCACCGGAAACTGTTACCCGGATATTTTTCCCCAGCCCGCGGTATGTTTGCTTTTTCCATTGTGAAACATTTTCAATACGGGTATTTGACTTGTTCAACCGATGTAAGGCCTTAAGGAATTCCTGTAATGCCAGGACAAGATTCTTTGCGCCGCCACTGCCATTTCGGGGCAGGAACATTTCAATGAAATCATCGGATTGAGGCACCCAGTTAGACCATAATTCACGAACCTCTATTTCATTGCAAAGCGGTAATAGGCCGCCGACATGATCCTTGTGTAAATGGGAAATGACTATCAGATCTAATTTCCGTACCCCTTCACGACGCAAGAATTCCGTTGTTCTGATGCGGCGAGAGCCGGAATAAAATCGTCCTATATCGGTATCCCCACAG
>JAISRW010000267.1 GCA_031273405.1 Treponema sp. | reverse complement strand
GCTCCCCCGGATGGTCTTTCCGTCTATCCCTATCTGCCGCCCTCAGGCTGTGCTCATCCCTCCCAGCCAATTTTGCAGGCATTTCATCAATTCCGCCGGATTCACCCGTTCAAATATCCTGCGGAACGGGTCCTCCTCCGGTATGCCCTGCGGAAGTTCCAGAAACTGCCGGAACCATTCCTCCCGATCCCGCCCCAGTTCCTCCATCTCATCAAACCCTTCCCCCCGGGTTATCACCGAACTCAGCCCGATGACCAAGAGGTCTATCAGCTTGTGCCGTAGATACCCCCATTGCCTCCTCGGATCCGGTATCCCTCCCAGTTCTTCCTTCATCCGCTTTACCGTTTCTTCTGATAGTTCCATTGTCCCCCTCCTGCTGGATTCCTTCAGGGTATCTTATCATAAAAAAGTAAGTGCTGTTGCCCTGGTTTGAGGGCCGGAACGCTTTTAATTTATCCCCGTCTATGCTATACTGAGGTATGAGCAGGTATACGCAAGAAGAACTGGACAGGTTTTTCCGGGGCCTTTTGGACCTGGATGGTTTTGCCGCGGCGGACAGCTCCCTCAACGGCATTCAGGTGGGTAATGACGGCGGCGGGATAGGCAAAATCGCCTTTGCCGTGGACGGGTGTCTGGAAACCTTTAAACGGGCCGCCGGGGCTGGCGCGGGGCTGCTCTTTGTCCACCACGGCCTTTTTTGGGGGAGCCCCCTGAGGATTTCGGGAAGCCGCCGGGAAAGGATCAAATTCCTCCTGGATCACAATCTCGCCCTCTATGCGGCCCATCTGCCCCTGGATCAGCATCCCTCCCTGGGCAATAACGCAGCCCTGTCGGAGCTTTTGGGCATAGAAAAGCCCGAGCCCTTTTGCCTGTATCACGGCAGGAAAATCGGATACAAAGGGATGCTGAAAAAGCCGCTGACCATAGACGAGGCGGCGGAGCGTATCGCTTTTATGAACCGGCCGCCCGTGGGGGTTTATCCCTTTGGGAAAAAGGAAAACCTGAGCTGCGCGGTGGTCTCCGGCGGTGCGGCCGGGGAGGCCCGGCAGGCTGTCGAGGAGGGAGTCGATCTCTATGTTACCGGCGAAAGTTCCCATTCGGTGTACCATGAATGCCTGGAGGGGGGCCTCAACATGATCTCCGGGGGCCATTATTCCACCGAAGTATGGGGGGTGCGCCGCATGATGGAAGCGAGCGCGGCCCAGCTCCAGATTGACGCCGCGTTTATCGACGTCCCTACCGGTTTGTAGGCGGGGCCCTGGGAGCCGCCCGCGGGGCTTGCGGGTTTTGGGAAAGGGGCCTTCAAGGTACATGAACATGAATAAATATGGAAATAAAAGCATGAAAACAGCATTAAAAAGCGCGATACAAATCAACCGCGGGACCATGTTGCCCTTTCTTTTAACGGGCGTGATGGTCCTGGTGGATCAGGCGGTAAAGACCTTGATAGTTTTGAACTGGCCCGAGGAAGGGACCTTGATCAAGGACCTTTTCGGCAATGATGTGGTCCTGTTCTGCCATGTGCGGAACAAGGCCATTGCCTTTAGCCTGGGGCAGAATATCCCTGAATTCTTACGGTTTCCCTTTTTTATCCTCTTTCCGCTGGTTGTGCTGGGATTCCTGCTGGGCTATTATTTTACGTCTTCCGAATTCCGCCCCGTACAGCGCTGGGCCGTGGCGGGAATCATCGGGGGGGGGATCGGCAACATTATAGACCGGATTTTTAGGCCCGGCGGGGTGGTGGATTTTATCAGCGTCAAATTCTATGGTCTTTTGGGTATGGAGCGGTGGCCGACCTTTAATATTGCGGACGCCGGGGTTGTGGTCTGCTGCTTTCTGCTGCTGGTTACGATTCTGCCCAGTAAGGGACTAGAGGAAAAGGCCGAAAAGGAGCTGTCCTCGTGAGCAAAAAAAGCAATACCCTTCTTTTTATCCTGGGGGCGACGGTATTCAACGTTCTCACCACTATTGTCTTTCTTTTAATCCTGCTGGCCCTCTATCTCCGGCTGATTGCCCCCCTGCTCCCTCCCGAAACCGCAGGCTGGGGCTTCCCGGTCATTTTTATCGCTTCGTTTGTTTTGTCCTTTCTGCTCTACCGGCTCATCCTCAAGCAGGTAATGAAAAAGGTTGCGATGGAAAAATACTTCGACCCCATCTTTGGCGGGCGCAGGCCGCCGCCAAAACGGAATTAATAGCCGTCGGAGAGCGAGCGGTTGATGTCCCGCTGGTACAGTTCCTGGTATACATAGCTGCGGGTTTTGAGCTTTTCTTTGATTGCCTTGGAAAAAGGCAGATGCCGCCAGAAGACGCCCCGGAGTTCCTTGTCCAGTTTCTGGATGCCCTCGCTTTCTTTGGTCATCCAGGTAATGTAGTCGGCGATAAAGGTCTCTTTCAGGTCCCCTTTCAGCTTCATCTTTTGGAACCACTGATAATAGTTCCCGGTAATGCCTTCTTCCATCCAGTAATAGGCGGCCTTTTCTTTGGCCACCTGCCAGCGCAGATCCCCCACCGCCGACAGGACCGCCGTCTGCAAATTCTTGGGGTACAGGGGGACGGCGATGCGGCCCCGGCTGGCTGCCCGGTTGAACCGGTCGAAGGGTTCCCAGCACATGCCGTAATCACCGTAGGCCGGAACCAGCACCACGAAGGGGACGATCCGGTTAAGCCGGTTTTTATAGAAGCGGCAGAAGGCTTCGGGATCGATGCCCTCTATCCTGGCCAGCATGGCAATGACGTTTTCCCTGGTTGCCACATCGTTGGGTATGCAATGAAAGTATTCGGCGGTCAGAACGGGGAAGTGGTTCCCCTGGCGGCCTATGGTCATCTTGATCATCTGCCGTACCGTGCCGAATTCGGTATCCACGGCCCCCGTATCCACCGCCGCGCTTTCTCCTTCCGCTTCGATTTTGTCCTGGGCGGATTTGACGTCCTGCTCAGCCTGACGGTAATCTCTCATGAAGACGTCCAGATCGTGGTCGGTTTTGAGAAGGTTTTTCAGCGCCTCCTGGATCTCCCCAAAACCGCGCTTTTGCGTTTCGTTGTAGCAGGCGTCAACATCCGCAAGACCGTCGGCGGGGAAATGTTCCATGATGACCTGTATCCTTTCCGCCAGGGTCTTTTCGAAACCGAGCTTCTCCTCGGCCTTGGCTCTCAAGAGGCTTTTGGCCCCCTCCAGCTTGCCCCGGGCTTTTTCCAAAGCCTCCTGGAGCTTGACGCTGCTGCTGCCCTTTGCGGCCTTCACTTCGTCGGTGGCGGAAGCCCTGACCATGCCGTTACCCACCGCTTTGAACCATTCGTCAAGGTAATAAACAGGCTGGTTGAGGTCGTTATCCACCACGACTTTCGCGAAAAAGGTCCGATCCTCGGTATTCAGAAAGGTGGGATGCAGGAGGCCGAAACGGAGCAGGTACTTTTTGGGGTCCGGCAGCTTTCCAGGGGCTTTGCGGGCCAGGTTGGCGAGAAAATCCCAGTACGCGGTAATAAACTGCTGGCGAAAAACCCCCTTGTCCTTGGGATCCTTAGCGTTAAGGTACTTCTGGAGTATCCCGTGAACCCTCTGGGCGATGTCCCCTTCGCCGGAAAGGACCGTTTTATAGTAATTGGGGTCGTTAAAGGCGTTATGGGGCGCGGATTCAAGCCGCTTGGTTATTGCGGGGAAGGAGGCGGAGTTAGGGTCGATATCTTCGGCTTCGGCGCTTTCGGCCTCTTCCGTATGCCGCTCAAATATGTCGGCATAATCGGGAATCCCCCCGTCTTCCTGTTCAGACTTAAGCTCCGTTCCGAGCAAAGCGGCTATTTCAGGGTCCATCTCCCCTTGAAATACGTTTCCCTGGGCCATAGTAACAAATACCTCGATTTCTGAAATTCTTTACTTAGAAGGTATAAGCTTCCCCCCCGTCCTGTCAATCCTGCTAGGACTTGCTTGATCCGTGCCAAGGGGGGTAACACCCAAGAGCCCGCCCGCCTCGAACCATGGGATTGCGGTCTGACGCGCCTGTGGGGTTTTCCTTCTTCGTGCTTATCCGCGGGCCACGTTGAGCGCCGGGGCCCCGGATCACTCCCGGAGCACCGCCATGGAAAGGGGCGGGATGGTGAGGGAGCCTTGAATTTCCGCCAAGGTTTCCGTACCCGCCTTACGGTCGTTTACCACCTGGCGCCAAAGGGGGACGGCCCTGGGGAGTTCCAGGGTTTGGGGGACTGCGGCGCCGTTGTAGGCGGCAAGAATGGTACGCCAGGAATCGCCGTTGGCGTTTCCCTTGAGCATAAAGGCCACGAGCTGTCCTCCGGCGGAGAGTATTTCCGCGGCGTCTTCGATATCCTGCTTGCGGTCCATTCTAAAGGCCCGGTGCTCCTTCCTCAGCCTGATGAGGCCCGCATAATATTCGACTACCTCCCGGTAAAGGGAAGCGTTTTTCCAGCGTATGGTATTGATACGGTCGGGGCTTGCATAGCTGTTGGAATCGCCGAATTTCGTCCTCAGCATTTCGTCGCCGGCCTGGAAGAAGGGTATGCCCTGGGAAGTAAGGACAATACCGTTGGCCAGCAGCACCGAGCGCACGGCATGGTTCTCCGGCAAATTTTTATCATTCGTGATCAGGCTGTAGGGGAAAGACGCCAAATCCTTTGCCCCAAGGGAAAGGCTGATCTTGTCCCAAAGATTGAGGTTGTCGTGGGCCGTCACGTAGTTGACGCTCTCGGAGGCCAGTGAAGTAAAGTCCCCCACCGAACCGAGGAGGCCCTTTACAATGCCCGATTCGGGATAGGGGAGGCCCTTCCCGGTCTGCTCCGAAGCCAGGCCGGTGGCAAAACCTAGGGAGCCGTCGTCGCTTCCGCCTTTTATGGCGCTTCTGATGCGGTCGTTAAAAACGGCGAAATGCTTCCCCTTCTGGGCGCCCATCAGGGTCTGGGATTCCTTGGGGAGAACGGAGGCGCCGGCCGTCCAGGGCTCGCCGTATATGAGGATGCCGGGATCGACCGCCCTCAGTTCCTCCGTAAGCTTTTCCATGGTCGGAGTATCAATGAGGCCCATGAGGTCAAAACGGAAACCGTCCACATTGTATTCCCTCGCCCAGTACAAACAGGAGTCGATGATAAATTTACGCACCATGGGCCGCTCCGAGGCTACCTCGTTGCCGCAGCCTGAACCGTCCGAGTAGGCCCCGGCAGGGGTGGTCCTGTAATAATAGCCCGGCACCAGATGATCGAAGGGGCCGGCGCCGGTCACGTAGGTGTGATTGTACACCACATCCATCACCACCCGTATCCCCCCGTCGTGCAGGGCCTGGACCATGCGCTTGAATTCGGAGATCCGCGCCTGAGGGTCTTGGGGCTTTGTGGAATAGGAGCCTTCGGGGACATTGTAATGCTGCGGATCATAACCCCAGTTGAATTTGGGGGCCGCCGAAGCGGGATCGTCTACGGCAAGCTCGTTGATTGAAGCAAAATCAAAAACCGGCAAAAGGTGGACATGGGTGATACCCAAGTTTATCAGATGATCGATCCCCGTGGGATCGCCTGATGCATTCTTCGTCCCCCTTTCGGTGAAGGCAAGAAATTTCCCCTTGTGCCTCATGCCGGAATTTTCGTCCAGGGAAAAATCCCTCACATGGAGCTCGTAGATGACCGCGTCCTGAAAGGCCGCAAAGGGCGGCTTGTAAGCGGGGTTCCAGCCGGGCGGGTCGGCCGCCCGCAGGTCGATTATCGCCATGCGTTGGCCGTTGGCGGATACGGCCCGCCCATAGGGATCGGCGGCATAGTTTACCTTGCCTCCGGCGAATTCGACCCGATATAGATAATACCTGCCGCTGAGGTTTTCTTTTACCGCCGCAGACCACACCCCGGTCTTCCCGTCTTTTTCCATGGGGCGCAGATCCGGGGTCTCCTGATCCCTGACCTTGCCTTGGGCGTCATAGATGCCGCTTTCTTTATAGAGAGCCAGGGACACCGAGACAGCCGAAGGGGCCCAAACCTT
>JAISRW010000254.1 GCA_031273405.1 Treponema sp. | reverse complement strand
CGGTGCGCAGACAGAAGCGTTCGGCCCCGCCCGTTTCGCGGCGGCCTCCAGGTTCTTAACAAAGTTGTCCAAATGGATGAGTGCCCTGGTTGCCCGCATACACCGACTATATGCCAAAGCGGAAAAGCTGGCAAGCGGCTCCCGGCCGGTTGCGCCGCGTTAGCGGCGACGCTATCTCCGCATAGCCCTGAGTAGCAGCCGCGGACCTTCGGTCCGATTGCACTTGTAGGTTTTTGCGGCTTTTTTTAACAAAAAAGTCATAAAAACCACGATTATTGGACATCCGCGAACCAAAGGTTCGAACGCAGTTTGTAAGGTACATCGAACCAAAGGTTCGCAATCGCCTGATCGGCGATTTTTGGAGGTTTTATGCGCGAAGCGCAACAGGCTGCTAGCCGCCTAGCCGTTCCGCCGCGGCATAATCGGCGGCGGCTTTGGCGCTGTCTCCCTTGTTCGACCAGGCATAGGCCCGTTCCTTATAAGCCGCCGCGTTGGAGGGCTCCAGTTTTATGACCTGGGTATAGTCGGCTATGGCCCGGTCCCAGTCCTTCATTTCAATGTATCCATAGGCCCGGTTAAACCAGGCGTCAACGTAGCCGCTCTTCAGTTTCAGCGCCCTGGTATAATCCTCGATAGCCTTGGCGTGATTTCCCTCCAGGGCGTAAAGAAAACCCCGATAGTTATAGACCTCGGCGTAATCCTTGTCAAAGGTCAGAGCCCGGCTGTAATCGGCTATGGCCCGGCCTGTCTGCCCCGTGCGGCGCCAGGCGTTTCCCCGGGAAATAAAGGCCCCGGCATAGTCCCCCTTCAGGCTGATAGACCGGGTGTATTCCTCTATGGCCTTGTTGTAATCCCCGGAACGGTAAAGCTGTTCGCCCGATAAAAAAGCGGCATAATAGGGAGGCAGGTCCATCTTCTCCAGGATCGCGGCGCCGGTTTTCTTGTAGTTGGCGGGATTAAGCTCCGCAACGCTCACCCCAAAGGCAGGAAGCCTCCCCTTGAAATCGCCGGCCAAAAGTTCCGGCGTATAGGTAAAGACCACCCATTCGCCGCGGCCGCTCACTATCTCCGCCCGTTTGGTCTCCCGGCGGCCGTTCCGGTAGGTCATGGTGACGGAATAGGTCCCCGGAGGGAGCAGCCGGGTCTGGGTTTCTCCGAAGGTGAGGGGCCTGCCTTCGATGTCGAAGCCCTCGATCAGAACCGCGCCCGAAAACATGGTCTGCATGCGCAGTTCCCCGGAGGCATAGCAGCGGTCGATGAGAGGGAAGTCCTCCTCCGGGAGAAAGGCGGCGGCGCCGGGGAGGTTTTTTTGCACAAAGCCGGAAAACTCAGCCGCCCCCAGGCAGCGCCGGCTGCCCATCCAGGCGCCGCCGGCGGCTTCAAGCAGCACCCGCATAAACGCCGCCTCTTCCCCTTGGGCCGGGCTCCCGGCAAGGAAGACGCCGGGTCCCAGCCAGCTCTTGAGCCTGTAAAAGGCGGTCTCCATTTCGATCTTTTTCTGAGAACCGCGGATATCCAGAAGAACCAGGACCTTTTGGGTATCAAGAAGGGAAAAAGCGGCGGCAAGCTCCCGTTTGTCAAGGAAGTCCGCGGCCTCTTCTCCGTTGGCGCCGGAAAGGAAAAAGCGGAGATCACCCGCCCCGTCGGCGGCGCCGGGACCCGAGAGGATAATCACAACAACATCCTCCCGGCCCGCCTGGGCCGCAAGGTCGTTAAAAGCGCGGAAGAAGCTTTCCCGCCCCAGGTCCCGGCCGCGGAGGCTGCGGACGCGGACGGCCCCGTACAAGGCCCCCGATTCCTGCCGGGCGAAGAGTTCTTCCACAGCGAAAGAATCTTCCGCGACGGCGGACGAGGAAAAGGCGGAGGCGGCAAACACATGGAGCACCGGTTTCCCGGGGGCCGGTTTCTCTGATACTTTGGGGATATCCCGGAAGCCCGGAATCTCCATCCAGAGGCGTTCCGATCCGGCGCTGTTATCTCCGTTAAATACCGAAACCCCCGCAAGACCTGAGGGTTCGAATTTCGGCGTCCGGGGGATAGGCAAAAAAAGGTCATAAACGGTTTTCCATCCCTTCCGGCGTTTTCCCCGGACGAAGCTGTTCCCGTCCATGAAGGCGGCGGGGAATTCTTCTCCCCGGAGATCCCGGTAAAAAAGCGCCAGGGTTCCGATGCCTCCGCCGGACTCGTCTGTCACCTCAAGAGCCAGGCCTGGTTCCCCGTCCCGGGCCGCCGCGCCCAAAGCGGCCCGAATCCGGGGAGGCTCTTTCGCGGCCAGGAGGCCGGCCAGGGTTTCCCTCCTCTTCCCGGCGGTCCCGCCCTCCGCGGCCAGATCCGGCCGGAAGAAGGTTTCGGCGAACTGTTCCAGGGAGTAGGTCCTTTTTTTTGTTTTTACCCTGAGGCAGCCGGCCCCCCGCCGGGAAGCCCGGTAATAGCCTTCCGGCGTAATGCTGAGCTCTTCGGGCCCCTCTTCGGTTTCGAAGCTGTAGCGTATAATCTCCACGCCGTCAATGATCTCCGCGGTCCGAGCCGAAGAAACCAGGCCCTCCCTGGGTATCAGGGTATAGGGAACTTCCTTTTCCGCTTGGCAGGAAAAAAAGAAAGCCGCCGTAAAAAGCGCGGAAACGAAGGGAAGGAAATCCGGGAGAGCAAAACGATCAGCTTTCATTCGCGTTACTAGCAGTTTGTCGCGCTTCGCGCATAAAACCCCCAAAAATCGCCTGCAAGGCGATTTTTTACCTTGCAAACTGCGTAAGGAACCCATTTATCGTGGTTTTTATGGCTTTTTTCCTTGAAAACGCCATAAAAACCTACAAGCGCAACAGGCTCCTAGTTATCCGCCGACCCGGTAGAAAATGCGTATATGCTCCACCGCGGTCCGGTGTTTCATTTTCACGATGAGCGTTTGTTCCTGGGCATTGTAACCCCAGCCTGAAGAATCATAGCGCTCAAACTGGGGATCGGTACGAAAATCCATATTATAAAGCTGGAGTTTGACAAAGGGCCGCACTCCCCGGATGATCATATAATGAGTTTCCCCCGCCGGAAAAGCCGCCGAAATATCCAGAACATCATTCTGTAGAGAAGCGCTCACCGGCTGGGCGGCGGTCCAGGTCCAGATGTTATCCTCCGTAACGGTTATGGGCAGGGCCCGGGGACGATAATCCCTCAGCCTTAGAATCTGGTAGGCCCTGGCGGTGGTAAGCAGGGAGGGAGTAGGATTCTCCGCGATTTCTCCTTCCGCGGAAAGCAGGAACCCCGCCTTGACCAGACCGGAATTATCCTCCAGGGACAAAACCGAAAGGATGAGAGAGCGGGCCATCTCGGCCCAGGGGACATTCTCTGAGGATTCGGCCCAGTCAAGGAGGGCCTTTCCCAGCCTCAGGTTGAATTCGGCTTCTCCCTTCTGTCCGGCGAAAACAAAGACCCGGTCCCCTTCGGGGGTCATGCGGACCGCCTCGGAAATAACAAAACACGCCTGATCGATGAGCCGTTCAAAGGGATTATCCAAATTGGGACGGTAAGTTTTCCAGTCAATAAAGCCTTCCAGTATGCCCGCCGTGTATTCCAGGGTCACTTTGGCGGGGTCCGCGGAACGGATAAGCTCCGCCCCTTCTTCAATAAAATTACTGTGCCCCCGGACGGCCAAATATTCAAACACATGGGGTTCTTTGAGAAAGTCCAGGGATTTTTCGTTGATCTGCCGGGAAAGACGGCCCAGCGTTTCCCTGTCCAGGGTGTTAAGGGACCGCGAGGCATCCCCCAGGCGGCCCAGGAACACAGAGGATACGTAGGTTCTTTCCCGCCCGTTTAAGAATGCCGGCGGAACCGCCGAAACCGCAGTCTTATAGGTTCCCCGGTTCAGGGCCTCCCCCACATAAGCCGCTACCAGATTCTCGTCGTTCTTCTCCCCGATCGTCCGGTTCCAGAGGGAAAAATTCCGATCCAGCCAGCGGGAAAAAGCTTCGTCAAAGCTCTGCCGGGTCTGGGCTTCGGCGATGATATAGTCACCGGGAAAGAATGTCCTCTTTTCGGGGATGACCCTGTAAGACAGGGCGGGTCCCTCGGCCTTGAGGAGCAAAAGACGGCGTTCGGCGTCCAGGGGAGAACGGCCGAAACTGTAGGTTGCCCCGTCGGCGCTGACGACAAACTGGCCGTCCCCGGAATCCCTAAGCATGGTTTTTTTCAACGGTTTATAGGGAACTTCGGCCCCTGTGACGCCGTCGGGAAAGACGCCGGAAATCCACAGTTCCGGAACGCCTTCCGCATAATGGGTGCTGAAATTCAACTCCGTTCCGTCGGAGAGGATAAAAAAGGCCGATTCCCCGGAAATTGTCATCCGCTCCGGCCGGCCTTCTCTCCTGCCCCCTTCTTCGGCAACCAGGCGGAAGGGATTGTCTTCGTCCCCGCCGGAGATGCTGAATTCCAGGCCGCCGAAAAAGACGCTTGCCTCTCCGTCCAGGAGATATTCGCCGGAAGATGCCTGGACCTCGCCCTCCCCGGGCAAACGGTACTGGCCGGTGACTACAAAGCGGCCGACTCGTTGGGTAAAAGTTCTCTGTTTGGCGAACTGAACCATTACCAGAACCACAAAAACCGCCCCATAAAGAAGGAAAAGCAGCATTATACGCGGGAAAACAGGTTTCTTGACCAATCAAAGTTCCTTTCCGGCACAACCGGCTTGCAGATTAATTCAGATTACTGAGGCTTTCCCAAAACTAACTGAGTTCTGGGGAAAGGTGTACGGTTATAGTATACAACACTCATGAATATCGGTTCAACGGCCTGTTTTCAGGGCAAGGCATATAAACTTGTAACTATTCAGCGCAGCGTGATTTTAGAACTTTTCTTGTTCTCTAGCAGCCTGTTGCTCTTGTAGGTTTTCATGGCTTTTTTAGCTAAAAAAGCCATGAAAACCACGATATGTGCGATGCTGGCTAAATTGGTTAAAAAAATTGATAAACGGAAATAGTTTTAAAAATCAGTAAAAATGTCCTATTTTCGTAGAATTTAAGGCTGAGGGTAAATGGAAAATAGTATCTCTAAGGGGCATTAAAGGCTTAGATACAAGGTAATAACGATGGTAAAGTGGGGAAATACGTATAGTAGATAGCCTTCCCAAAGACTGAGGAAAAGGGCCTTAAAAGGACATTTCTACTGGTCGCAAATATAGGACATTTCTATTGGTCTCCGACATTTTTCACTTTTTTCTCTTGACAAATATATTTATATCCTGTATGTTTCTCTATAGAGAAACAGTTTCTATGTATAGAAACTCATATCATTATCAAGGAGCAGTGTATGTCAAAGAAAATTCCGACCCGGATCTATCTTGAAGAAGAGGAGATGCCCAAGTATTGGTACAATCTCCGGGCCGACATGGAGAATAAGCCCGATCCCCTCCTGCATCCGGGCACCCTGGAGCCCGCCAGTGCCGCCGATCTTGAGGGGGTGTTCTGCAAGGAACCGGTCAGGCAGGAGCTTGACGATAGCACCCGTCTTATCGAGATCCCCGAGGGGATACAGGAATTCTACAAGGCCTATAGGCCCTCTCCCCTGATACGGGCCTACTATCTGGAAAAAGCCCTGGGAACCCCCGCGGAGATCTACTACAAGTTTGAAGGAACCAACACTTCCGGGTCCCACAAGCTGAATTCCGCCGGCGCCCAGGCCTTTTACGCCAAGGAAGAGGGGCTCCTCTCGCTCACCACCGAAACCGGGGCGGGCCAGTGGGGAAGCGCCATGGCCATGGCCTGCGCCTTTTACGGGCTTGACCTGACGGTGTATATGGTCAAGGTTAGTTCCGAGCAAAAGCCCTACCGAAAGGCCCTCATAGAAACCTACGGGGCTCGTCTTATTCCTTCGCCCTCGGACACCACCGAGGCGGGACGCAAGATCCTCGCCCAAGACCCCGGGACCGGCGGTTCCCTGGGCTGCGCCATCTCCGAGGCGGTGGAGACCGCGGTAAAAACCGATAAATGCCGGTATGTGCTGGGCAGCGTCCTGAACCATGTATTGCTCCACCAGTCCATCATCGGGCAGGAGGCCAAGGCCGCGCTGGAAAAGTACGGGGTAAAGCCCGACATCATCATAGGCTGCGCCGGAGGCGGTTCCAACCTGGGCGGCCTCATCGC
>JAISRW010000247.1 GCA_031273405.1 Treponema sp. | reverse complement strand
ATCATGTGGAAAGTTTCATCGGAAAGCCTGACGGTGAGAACCGCCGCATCACATTCTTTAAGCAATTCATCAACGCTCTGGCCCTTATCGGCGAAATATGCCTTGTCCACTCCCGGAGGAAGATCGAAGGCCTCGCGATCGTAGCCTATCACGTTCATTTCGAAGGCTTTTGCCCGGAGGGCCAAGGCCCGGCCGGTATGCCCAAGGCCGATAATGCCCATAGTCCCGGTATAGAGCCCCCGCGAATTCTGGTAGAGTTTGCTCCAGTTGT
Source organism: Treponema sp. (assembly GCA_031273405.1). The sequence goes on along the minus strand of JAISRW010000247.1, from coordinate 6,255 downwards.
GCTCCCGCTGCTGCTGTTCTACCATGCGGGAGTTATATACCAGGGAAAGGAGCAGATAAAAAACATGTTCCGCCAGTACCGGCGCGGACCGGCCCGCTGAGGCGGTCAAAAAAATATCCCGCTGGAAAAGTTCCGGGTGGGCGGAATTGTTGGCCCCCGCATGATCGCAATGGACCCATTTAAGCTCTTTCGCGGCGTTCAGTACTTCCAGGCTGATGTCTCCCGCCATAATGGCGACATCAGCGTCACGGATTCCTTCTTTTACCGCCGGAATATCGTTATGAGGCGCCCGCTTAATTTCAATGTCTGAACCAAAAGCTTCAACCAATGTATCCCAATGCCAATCGGTATACGGTTCGGAAGTAAAAACTTTTTTGATTATCCGCATCTCACCCATGGTGCTTCTCCTCAGATTATACTAATATCAGTTATCTGATAACTGATTTATAGTAAACCAAGTCCTTTAAAAAAGCAAGTCTTTTTTTAAAAAAAATGTAAATAAAGAATCCCCGCCGCGAACGGCGGGGTATTGAAGATTTCTCCTTGAAATCTTGTCGTTGTGGGGGAACAAATCCCCCACGCCCCCAGTTTTAACGCCCTAAAGGGCGGGGAATTAAACCCGGAGTGATTAAAGGCTTTCCCAAAACTAACCGAGTTTTGGGAAAAGCTCTATTTAGCCCCCGTTGTAAATTTGCGGACCCGCTACGTTTTGGGAAATAGTTAAAATCAGCAAAAAAGATGGTCAAAGAGAGAAGACCGGAGAGCGAGGAGCCGATTCTCTCCACTCTTCCACCTATTCCCTAAAACCCGTTCCCGATCGGTGATACGCTAGCAGCCTGTTGCGCTTCGCGCATAAAACTGCTAGGGGGAAAGCGGGGTTTCCCGGCGGGGAGAACGGCGGCGGCGTTTCCTGGGGGGCCGTTCTCCCCCTGGGGGCAGGGCGCCTTCGGGCGCCTCGCGGGGCTCCAGGGGGCCGGCTTCGGCGGACCGCCTTGCCTGCCGGTCGGGAAAGCGGACCCGCTTCACGATCACCCCGTGTTCCGCAAAGAGGAGCCGCACCGCGTGATCCAGTTCCATCCTCGGAGGGTTCATGGGGAGGACAAATTTTCTGGCCGCCATGAAAACTTCTTTATAGCGCTCCGAAGGCGGGGGCGGGGACTCCGCCGATTCGTCGCCGTTCCAGTCCGCTTCGTCTTCGAGATAATCCCGCACCAGGGCGGCCAGGGCTTCTCCGGGACGGTTTTTGAAATCCTCCTGATTGAGGGTTTTCATGGTCCCAAGATACCGGAGCTTGAAACCGCTGGTGCTCCTAAAGCGTTCCGACGCCCTGGGCTGGAGGTATTGATACAGCCCGTGGAGCTCCAGGCTTTCCACGATTGCCCCGGCCTGGGAAGAATGGATGATTTTAAAAATCTCTTCCGTGAGCCTTGAAGGAGACACTTCCTGCAGCAGAGACCGGTATTTCTTAATCTTCCATTTGAGGGCCAGGGGCAGCCTAAAGCCCGTGGCGGCGCCGTATTTTACCGCCCGGATCATCCGCACCGGGTCGTCGGTAAAAATGCGGGACAGGGAAATGATGGGCCGTATCACCCGGTCCCGCATATCCTTCATGCCTCCCACATAGTCCACCACAAGCTGCTTGAGGGGATCGTAAAAAAGGGCGTTCAGGGTATAGTCCCTGCGCAGCACATCTTCCTCGATGGTGCCGAAGACATTGCCCGTCGGGCCGTCCTTCATGGAGCGGAAGGTGGAGACTTCGTAGATCCTGGGGCCGAAGTAAACATGAACCAGCCTGAACCGGTGGCCGATGATCCTGGCGTTCCTGAATATCTTCTTGATCCTGACGGGGCTGGCGGCGCTGACGATATCAAAGTCCTTGGGCTTCTTCCCCAGGATGAGATCCCTCACCGCGCCGCCTACGATATAGGTTTCGTATCCGTTGGCCTGGAGCCTTTCGGTGATAAAGACCGCTTCCTTGTCCACATCGGAAAAATTGATGCCGTGCTCGTTCTGGGTATATACTACCGCTTTTTTTACCGGTTTCCCGTCCTCTTCCGCTGAATAACGAATTCGCAAAAATGGCCTCCACAATGAGCCGTTCCCAAACCTGAAGTTGTGGGAAAGCAGCCTTAAATTGAGGGGAAGAGCGGACTACCGGCCGCTTTCTCCAAAAGCCTCTCCCAAAACCCCGCGCTTCCGGCGCACCGGTAGTGCGTGTTGGGAGAGGCTCAAATTACAGATGCCTCAGCAGCCAGGAAACGAGGCCGGCGCTTACCTCTTCCCGGTTGGTTTCGTTCAGGGGTTCGTGCCTGCCGTCGGGATACAGCACGAATTCCAGATCCTCAATACCTAAAGAACGGTAGGCGTTGAGCAGGGCCGTGGGGCCCGCTCCCATATCGCCCACAGGATCGGCGGTGCCGGAAAAAATATAGAGCGGAAGATCCCGGCGTATTCCGGCCAGGGATTCCCTCCGGTGGATCTGTTTCAGCCCCCCCATGAGGTCCCGGTAAAAACCGGCGCTGCACAGATTGCCGCACAGGGGATCCTTGGCATACGCCTCCACTTCTTTTTCGTCCCTGGAAAGCCAGTCGAGCCCGGCCCGGTCGGGGCTGAAGGATTTGTTGAAGGAACCGTCGGAAAGGAAACGGGCTAGGCGGGATTTCCCCCGGCTCTCTTTGAGGAAGGCCAGGAAGGCCATGACGGGGAAAGCCAGCTTCAGCTTTATGCCGCCGGGCCCGCGGGTTCCCGAAAGCGCGCAGCCGGCCAGGGGGAAAGGCCCGGAAGGCCCCGGAGGGTTACGCCCGCCCCAGGTTTCGATATAGTTCTGGGCAATAAAAGAACCCCAGGAATGACCCAGCAGGAAGAGGGGGACATCGGGATATTCCTTTTTGACGGCCCGGTTTATGGTGTCTATGTCGGCAGTCACCCGGGAAAACCCGTCCCGGTCCGCGCAGTGGCCCAGGAGCCCTCCCCGGCCGGGATCGTTCATCCTTAAGTCCGCGGTCCTGCCGTGGCCCCGCTGATCCGCCGCCCAAACCGATATGCCCTCGCCGTTGAGCCGCCGGGCAAGCCTTTCGTACCGGAGAGCATGTTCGGCCATGCCGTGGATAATGTGTAAAACCGCCCTGGGAGGGCTTCCCGCAGATACCGCTTCCGTGGAAGCTTCCCAACGCCGCAGATACAAGCGGGCGCCGTCGTCCATGGCTATCCATTCCATGGCTTCTATTTTACTCTCTGTCATTTTTTCTTGCAATCGGTATAGTATGGGCCATGGCAAAAGGGGAAATACTACAGGCCCGGATAGAGCGCATCGCCGGCGGCGGGGCGGGAATCGCCCGGCGGGAAGGGAAAGTCTGCTTCGTGGATTTTTCGGCCCCCGGCGATCTCCTCAGCATCAGGATAACCGAAGAGCGCCGGGGTTGGTCAAAAGGGGAACTATGCGAAATCCTTGAGCCTTCCCCCCTCAGGGCGGAGCCGCCCTGCCCCCTTTACGGCCGTTGCGGGGGCTGTTCCCTCCAGCACCTGTCCTACGACGCCCAGCTTTCCGCCAAGGCCGGCCTCCTCCGGGAAACCTTTGCCCGGATCGGCGGCGGAGCGGCCGGCGAGTTTTGCGTCCGGCCCTCCCCTCCCCTGGGCTGCCGGAACCGGGTGCAGTTCCACTGCCTCCCCTCCAACCGGAGGAAGCTGGGCTTCAAGGCCCGGCACGGCTCGGAGATAATTCCCCTGGACTGCTGCCCCGTGGCGGACGCCGCCGTCAATGAAGCCCTCAAGTCGGGGGAACTGGTCCCGCCTCCCGAAAAGGATCGCTTCACGGTCTACGCCAGGGGGGATCTCCTGCTTTCCGAAGGCGGGAAGCGCCGGGGCGTCCTGCCCCTTTTAGGGAAGGAGATGACCATAGACGCGGGGATCTTTTTTCAGAGCAACGCCGCCATGCTGGAAGCCCTCCTGGAGGATCTCAAGACCCTGGCGCCGGAGGGGGGGCGGGCCATGGCGGATATTTATTGCGGGGCGGGGACCTTCGCCTTCTTCCTGGGCCGGCCCTTCGCGGAAATCGACCTGGTGGAAGAAAACAAGAGCGCCCTGGCCCTGGCAAGGGAAAACCTTCAAGGGGAGGGACGGCGTTTTTACGCGCTCTCCGGAGACGCCTGGGCAAAGGGCCTTACGGGAAAGGAAGCGTGGAGCTTCATGATTCTGGACCCTCCCCGGGAAGGGCTCTCCCCCGGTCTCAGGCGGTACCTGGCCAAAAAGGGGCAGGAACGCCTGGCCTATGTTTCCTGCGATCCCGCCGCGGCGGCCAGGGACTATGGGGAACTGGCGGCTGCGGGCTATGTCCTCAAGAAGCTTTATTTCTATGATTTTTATCCCCAGACCGCCCATATAGAAAGCCTGGGCTATTATGTACGAAAATGAAGATATGGGAATTAAAAAAAAGCAAAAACAGTATAAATGTAAGGCGGCTTTCCCAAAAACCGGATTTTTTGGAAAGTCTCGCTTGATTTTGGAATCTTCGCTCTTAGCTGGTATCGTTCTGCTTTTTGCCCCGCTCCTCCCGGCCCAGGAAGAATTTAGCGATTTCCTCCCTGTATGGCGACAGGCCCTGGGGGGGGCGGTCATCGGAAGCCCGGCGGCCCAGGCTGAGTCGGTGGTGATGGTCTGTGACAACGGAAATCTCAAGGCCTATACCTGGCAGGGGAGGCCCCTGTGGAGCTACTATGCCGGGGGGAGGCTTCTTCCCTTTGTAACCAGGGCGCGGGAAGGAACCAGTTATATATGCCGCGCCAACGGCGTCCTCCTGGCTGTCAACCGCTCGGGCAGGGAACTCTGGCAGATAAACCTCGGCGAAAATCCCGCCTGGCCGGTATTAGTCGGCTGGGACGGCCGGCTCTTCGTTTTTAACGAAAAGCGGATTACCTGCTATACCGCGTCGGGTTTTACCCTGTGGTCCAGATCCCTGGATAACAAGATAGCCTCCAAGCCGTCAATGGACGTTTCGGGCGGGTTCTTTCTGGTTCTGGAAGACGGGGAATTCCTGAGTTTCGACCCCTTCGGCAGGGTCAGCACCCACAAGCTGGATATCCTCCCCCAGGCGGCGGTTTCCCTCCCGGGCGGGGCGGCGGAGGGGGGCGGCGTTTTTCTTCTCCTCTATCAGGAGGATGGAGGGAGGGCCGAAATTCTCCGGTTCCCTGGCGGCCGCCGGGAAGCCCTGAAAAACCCCGGCTTTCCCGCCCCGCCCCTGGCGGCGGCGGCCAGGGGGACAGAAACGGCGGTGTTCCTGAAAGACGGCCGGGTGGCTCTCCTTTCCCGGATACAGGAAAAAATACTCTGGACCGGAAACAGCCACCTGTCGCCGGGGGAGGCCTCAGGAGAAGCGGAGCTCCTCTTTGATGAGCGGGGTATTTATCTCCTTACCAAAACAGGGGCCGCCGCCTTTACCGAAGACGGAAGGCGGCTCTGGGCGATACGGCTAACGGGCGCCGCATCCCTTCCCGCTTTCAGCGACGAAGGGGTCCTTTATTCCGGCAGCAGGGACTGGATCCTCAATGCCTACAAGCCGGAACAGCGGGTCCGCCTCCGGCCCAGGGAGCTTTACGGCCCCGCTCCCGAAGGCAGCTACGGAATCGGCAGACCCAGCCCTTCCCGCCGGGCGGACCATCCTCTCCGCTTCAGCGAAGACACAATAGTCCGCCGCTTGCGGGAGATCAGCCGGGCCATCCGTCTGGGCAGCATAGGCGAAAACGAAAAGGACTACGCCGCCTATCTTATGGAGACCGCCGCGAGCCTTGCGGATTATCCCTGGACCAGGGACTATCCCCTGGTGCTGACGCGGCACAGGGCTGAAGCGGCGAGGCTTTTGGCCTACATGGGCTCCCGGGAAACCGTCCCCTTTCTGGCGGAACTTTTCAAGCGGGACCCCGACGGCATGGTAAAGGCCGCCGCCGCCGAAGCCATAGGCAGGATAGGGGTCGATCCGGGAGGCCTTGCCCTCAAGACTTTCTCCGACGCCGTGTTTCCCCCCTTCCCCCTTCGGGACGAAGCGGCCCTGGCGGCGGTGGCTGCCGCGACCGGCGCCCTCTGCCGCTTTTCCGGCCCCCCCTTAAGCGCCGCCGGGGTCCGCCTCCTAGCGGCCCTCGCCTCCCGGCAGGATAGCCCCCCCATACGGAACCGCGCGGAACAGGAGCTCAAATCGCTGGGGACTAAGCAATAGGTGACAGGTTTTAGGGAACAGGCAGAAGAGCGGGGAGCGAAGCGGACACG
>JAISRW010000199.1 GCA_031273405.1 Treponema sp. | reverse complement strand
GTAAAAAATCGCCTTGCAGGCGATTTTTTGAGGTTTTATGCGCGAAGCGCAACAAACTGCTAGGGGTATAAGGAGTTAAATATTGAAAAATCGGAAGCGTTTTTTTTGGGTTCTTTTTCTGGGCTTTGTGTTTAATTTTCTTTTTCCGGCTCCGGCGGGCGCCCAGGAATCACCGCCGGAAGAGGCGGAGTTCACCGATGCTGCGGATCTGGAAGTTCAGCTTTCCAGCCGGCCGGAATTAAAAGTCAAGTTTACCGAGACATTGACCTTCCCCTTCCTCCGGGGAGACGGACTCTTAACGGAGGGGAACAACATTCAGACCATCTTTAGCGCCGAGGCTACTCCGGTCTCCCTCAGCGGTATTGCCGAGGCTGTCCTGACCCCTGTCGCGTTTTTTCAGGCTGTTACCGGGGGCAAGATCGGTTCCGGCTGGGATATCGATCTTTTCGGCTCCGATATATACGGCATCGGCATCAACACCCCTGGAGACGAAGGCGCCGCGAAACCGAGGAAATCGAAAGTCAGCGGATCGGCCTTTGACGGGCTCTTGTGGAGCGTCTGGGGAGGCGGGGCCCTTCAATTTGATCTGGCGGCCATTTTCCCCGGCGATTGGACCCATGTGCTTTTCCGCACCTACCACGCGGCGCGTTACGCGGCTTATACCAGGGCAAATAGCGGCGAGTCCTGGTTTTTTGAGGCCGATCACGGGGAAAACCGGAACGGCTGGGTCTATTATTCCAACTATTTGCTGGGGTATCAGATGCCCCTCTCTCCGGTACTGGACACCGTCGCTTTTATGGGGGAACTGAAAAAAAACCTCTACAACACCCCCGGGGGAGACTATTGGGGGGATAGTCTAGGGGACTGGATCCTTTCGGGGATTTGCAATTTTACCCTGGGTCCCAAATTCCGTACCGCCCTGGTCGTTCAGCTCCGTTCCTGGCGGAACCACGGCTCCAGCGATCTGGAAAATGACGGTATGATCTACTACCAGGACCGGGAATTGAAGGGGGATTACGGCGAAAGGCGTCTTGCCTTTTACCGGGCGGCTTTCATTCTGGGCTATAAACTAAGATAAACCACAAAAATGCCGATAATGAAAACAATGGCAGCCATCAGCCGGATAGTTATCATTGAATGCAAGAAGTGCTATATTTCATTTGACAAATTCTATAATTGTTTGCTATAGTAAAAACTAGTATAAAGGAGTAATGAGTGGCATCGGTCCATGAGTATAAACGATTTGAAAACAATCTTGTCCTGGGGGTAAAAAGCGGGGCTTTGGTTGTCGTCAGAGGGGTCGCTTCGTTTTTCCGGGCCTTGGGTAGAATGGTAACCCGGCGTTATACCGTAGTCTTTGTTCCTCATTCGGAAAAAAAAGTCTATAATCTCCGGATTACGGTTTTATCGATTCTGTGTTTTTTTCTCGTTCTTGCGGGCATTCTGGGGGTGTTTTTCTGGTATGGGTTTTCCTACAGTAATACCCGGGGCGTTCTGGCCGATAAGGACACCCGCTTAAAGGATACCCAGGCCAGCTTGGATCAGCTTCGGGATGAGATCACCCAGCTTCTACGGGAGGCCCAGACCTTTGAGCCGGCCTTGTCGGGGACTCTTTCTACCCTGGGGGCCGATATAAAGGGCGCCGGAGGTTCCGCCGCGGCATCCGCCGGAGACTTGTCAACGTTTTTCGATATCAAAGAAACCCCCGAAGGGGTGCTTCAGGAAGTTGCGGAGGTGAGACGTCTGACGGAATTGCTGTCTGCGGCTGCCGGGCCGGTCCGCGAAATCGGCACCCTGCTGGATTCCCAGAACGCCCTGCTCACGGAGATTCCCAGCATCTGGCCCATCAAGGGCGGGATCGGCCATGTTTCCATGTATTTCGGCCAAAACGAGAACCCCTTTACCGGCCAGTATTACATCCACAAGGGCATAGATCTTTCGACATACCGCCAGGGAGACCCCATCGTGGCCACCGCCGACGGGCAGGTGGTGTCGGTGGAATTTGACCAGGGCGGTTTCGGCAATAATGTCATTATCCGGCACAAGCACGGCTTTTATACCCGGTACGGCCACATGCTGTCTTTTAGGGTCCACGCGGGCCAGCGGGTCCAGCAGGGCGAAGTGATAGGCTATATCGGCAATACGGGGCTTTCTACCGGGCCCCATGTGCATTACGAAGTTCATATCGGTTCGGATGTGGTGGACCCCTATAAATATCTCAATATCCGTTCCAGTATCGCCAAATCGGCCCGTTAGTTAAGGGCAGCGTATGGCCGCCGGCAAGCGCGAAGATTTCTCCATCAACACTATTATAGGCCCCGGAACCAGCGTCTCCGGCGATATTGAGTCCGGGGGATTTACCCGTGTGGACGGTAATATCCGTGGGGATGTTAACGCCCTGGGCAGGGTGGTCATAGGCGAAAAGGCCCGGATGAAAAGCAACGTGAGCGGGACCTTTGTTACCGTGGGCGGGGTGGTTTTTGGCAATGTATTGGCCAGCGAAAGGCTCATCATTCTTGCCACGGGCCTCATCATGGGGGATGTCATTACCCGGCGCATCCAGGCGGACGACGGCTGCCTCGTACACGGCCGGGTACGGGTCTGCCGTACCGACGAAGCCTGGAACAAGGCCCTTGCCGAATACCGGGATATTCTGGCGTTTATAAAACATGGATAAGGTTGATTTTTCCAATAACCCCGCGGCCTTTCTCAATTCGTCCCTCTATGGCGGAGTAAAGAAGGAGGCGAAAAAGGCCGGAAAGAAAGGGGAACTCCGGGAAGGCCGAAACCTGCAATTTTCGGAAGTTCTGGAAGATTCCGCCGTGGATTCCGCCCTGTCCCTGGGGCCGCTTGAGGATATTGCCCCCTCGGAAGAAGCGGTTCAGGAACTGCTTGACGCAGTCCGCAGCGCTGGGGATGATCTAAGCAAGCGCCCTTTGCCGGACGAAATCGTCAAGTACAAGCGGGCGGTGCGGAATTTCCTTCATTATGTGGTGGAGAACGGCTATGCCGTGGAAGAACAGAACGGTATCCCGAACGCGCAAAAACCGGGCTATAAAGGTTCCCTCTGGGACCCGGCGGCCAAACAGGCCAAGGCTTTTCATATTGTCCA
>JAISRW010000150.1 GCA_031273405.1 Treponema sp. | reverse complement strand
TGAGCTTTTCCCAAAACTCGGTTAGTTTTGGGAAAAGCTTCCGAAAAAGCGGCCTAAAGCCCGCTTTTTCATTTAAATTTAAGGTTGCTTTCCCAAAACTGAAGTTTTGGGAAAGCCTCATCTATGAGGATAAATTCCGGAAAAAGCTTTCCAATGGGTAAAGTATCGGCACAAAAAGCACCAACCAAACTTGACTTTTGCAAATTCGCAAAGGATAATAGGCCCATGTCCGGTACGGTCGATCCACTATGGACATGGGTTTCTTGAGGAGATGCGCCGGTTCCAAAACCGGTTGTTTTGGAACCGGCTCAAATGACTGTGCTTTTGCATGGTAAAACTGTCCGGCCCTTAGGGCCGGGTACTATTTTAGGAGTTGATTATGAAGAATGAGAAGAATCTTATCGTATGCCTTGTGCTGTTCGCGGCATTAGGGGTTTCCGTTTTTGCCGGCGGGGGAAGCCAGAGCGCCCCCGTCCCGGTGGCTGGAGGAGCGGCGAGCCCGGCGGCACTGGCGGCCAATCTCACTCTCTACACCTCGGAGCCGGAAGACCTGGCGGCGGAGATGATTGCGGACTTCAATAAAACCTATCCAAAGGTGAAGATCGAAATCTTCCGTTCCGGTACCGGCAACGTGATCAGCAAGCTTAACGCGGAACTGCAAACCGGCGGCACCCCGGCTAATATTCTCTGGTTTGCCGATATAGGCTTCATCAAACAGCTTGATGATAAGGGCTTCATCCTTCACTATTCCCCCGAAGAGGTTTCGCGGATCAAACCCGAATACGCCTACAACAACGGCATGGGCCACGAAGTCCGCCTCATTTACAACGTCATCGCCTATAACACCCGGCAGGTGACTTCCAGCCCGCCCGCGGACTGGAACGATCTGACCGGCCCTGCCTTCAGGAGCAAGGTTGGCATGGCTAACCCCAACTATTCAGGCGGCGCTTTTACCGCCCTGGTGGTTCATGTACAGAACGGCGACAAGGTAGGGTGGAAATTCTACGAGGATATGCGGAAGAACGACGTCAAGGGAGAGCAGGCCAACGGGACCCTTCAGACCAAGGTTTCTTCCGGCGAATACGCGGCGGTGCTGATCGTGGACTTTATGGCGATGAACGCCAAGAGGGCGGGGAGCCCCGTGGAAGTGGTATGGCCCAGTTCCGGGGCGGTGCTGATTCCCACGCCGGTTTCGATAGTGAATAATCTTTCACCCGAACAGGAACAGGCGGCCAAAGCCTTTGTGGATCACATGTTCAAGAGCGCGTCCCAGGAACTTTTCTCCCTTCAGGGATATATTCCGGTCATGCCCGGCGCCCCGCTTCCGGCGGGAGCTCCCGCGGCGGATACTATAAAGACCATGCCCTTTGATCTTGACTATTATCTCAGGGAATCGGCCAATATCCGTTCAAGCTACGAAGAAAAATTCGGAAAATAGGACAAAGCAAACACCGGGGATATTCTCCCCGGTGCGGCGGACTTGGGATTTGCTTCGGAATTCGTAACAAAGGAGGCTTTCCCAAAACTTCAGTTTGGGGAAAGCAGCCTTAAATTTTAAAGGATAGGCTATGTTTGGTCGCACTCATAGGCTTCAGAAAAAAATAGCCCGGGTTACACCTCCCGCCGTCTGGTGGGCAACGGTTGTGTTTTTAGGTCTTATCGTTATCTACCCCTCTTTGACCCTTGTCATCAACAGCTTCAAAACCGAAGCGGGTTATTCCCTGGCGAATTACGCCATGATCTTCAAGGACCAGGGGATCATTCAAAGTATGATTAATTCCGCCAAGGTCGTGCTCCCCACAACCGTCTTTGCCACCATCATGGGGGTCTTTTTGGCCTGGGCGGCGGCCCGTACCGACGTACCCTGCAAACGGGCCTGGCAGATCCTCTTATCCATACCCTATTTTATCCCGCCTTTTATAGGCGCCATTTCCTGGACCTTTTTGCTGGGGCCTGTGGGTTACTTTAACCGGTTCTTCATGACGGTTTTCGGCCTGGAAACCCCTCTCCTTAATATCTACAGCATACCGGGGATGGTCTTTGTCATGTCCATCTACCGTTATGCGGTTCCCTTCATCGTGGTGCTCCCTACTATGCGGAAAATTCCCGCCTCCATGGAAGAGGCCTCCAGGATATCCGGGGCCTCCCCCTGGAAGACCATGCGGAACATCACCCTTCCCCTCCTGGCTCCTTCCATCATCGGGGCCATGCTCCTGCTTTTCATGTTCGTCCTGGCCGACTTCGGGGTGTCCGCCGCCCTGGGCGCCCCGAACCGCATACGCCTCATGACGACCCAGATCTATTACCTCATCCACCGCCCGGACATGCCGAATAACATGCAGATCGCCGCGGCCTATTCGATTTTTCTCTCCCTCTTCGGGCTTCTTGGCCTTTGGCTCTATAACCGGGTCTTAAAAACCAATAAATTCTCCGTGGTTACCGGCAAAAGCGCCGCCGCCGAACCGGTAAAGCTGGGCTTTGCCAGATGGATGCTCTTCGGCGCCCTGGCCCTTGTCTTCCTCATCAGCACCTGCGCCCCCATTATCGCCGCCCTTATCACCTCCCTGACCAAGGTGTACGGCCTTCCCTTCGGCCCCGGGAACATGACGGTGAAAAACATTACCGGCCTGGTGCTGATCCCGAATATCGCCCGGTCCTTTCAGAACAGCCTGGTGCTGTCCGCCGTGTCCGCCGTGATCATCGCCGTGGTGACCCTGATCATCGCCTACATCGCCATCCGGGGCGGCGTCCGGGGGGTCAGGGGGATAGGCCTCATGCAGACTATGGTGACCCTGCCTTACGCCCTGCCGGGGACCATCATAGCCATCGCCATGATCCTCTCCTTTGCCCAGCCCCTGCCGGTGACGGGCTGGAAGATCTACGGCACCATCTGGATACTCCTGGTCGCCTATATAGCCCGGTTCATGAACCTGGGGTATAGCAACATAGCGGGCGCCATAAGCCAGATCGATATTTCCCTTGAGGAAGCCGCCAGGGTCTCCGGCGCTTCCCACACAAGAGCCTTCGGGGATATTGTCCTCCCCCTGCTCAAGAACAGCATGATAAGTTCCTTCTTCCTGGTGGCAGCCCCGGCGCTGTCGGAAATCACCCTGTCGGCCCTGCTCTGGTCGGTAGGCAGCGAGACCATAGGGACTGTGGTGTTCAATTCCCAGGAAGAGGGGAAGATTCTCAGAACCGCGGCTCTTGCCATCATGCTCATCATCCTTGTGGTTTTTGTCAATATATTGATTCAGAATATAAGCGAAAGGGCAAAAAAGAGAAACGGTAAAAACGGCGGCGCCGTCGCGCTGACTCCGCAATAGGGGGGATAAGGAAGCAAATGGGAAAACTCGTGTTGTCCGGTATTGTAAAGATTTTCGGTGAATCCACGAGCCGGGAAACCCTGGCGGTCAATAACCTGTCCTTTGCTGTTGAGGACGGGGAACTGGTTACGGTGGTAGGCCCCTCGGGGTGCGGGAAAACCACTATCCTGCGTATGGTGGCGGGCTTTATTGTCCCCAGCAGGGGGAAAATCACCCTGGACGACAGGGTCCTGGTGGATATGGAAAGCCGCCGTCCTCCCCTGATGCCGGAAGAGCGGGATGTGGGCATGGTGTTTCAATCCTATGCGGTATGGCCCCACATGAATGTCTTCGACAATGCGGCCTACCCCTTAAAGTTCCGCAAAATGAGCAAGAGCGAAATCAGGGAAAAGACCCTGGCCACCCTCAAAACCGTGCACCTGGACGGCTACGAGGGCCGCATGGCCCACGAGCTTTCGGGGGGCCAGCAGCAGCGGGTGGCCCTGGCCCGGTCTCTGGTCATGAAGCCCGGGCTTCTCCTCCTGGACGAGCCGCTCTCCAATCTTGACGCCGCCCTCCGGGAAGAGATGAGGGGAGAAATCAAGGAGATCCAGAGGAACCTGGGAATCACCATCGTCAACGTCACCCACGATCAGGTTGAAGCCATGACCATGTCCGACAAGGTAGCGGTGATGCGCCGGGGAAACCTCGTCCAGTTCGACACCCCCTATAATCTCTACGAACATCCGGCCAATACTTTTGCGGCTAAATTCATAGGTTCCGCCAATATCATCCCGGCGGTACGGGAAGGGGGATCGCCGGATGAAAAAGGCATGATGACCGTAAAGGCCGCCGGCCTGTATCCTGTAAAGGTACCCTATGCGGAGTCTTCCGGGTCCTCGGACGCCTTCGGGTCCGGGGGTTTTTTGGCGGTCCGGGCCCATCACGTAAAGCCCCAGGCGGACTCGCCCCTGAAGGCCGTCATAACCCGGAAGCTCTACCACGGCGACATCACCGAATACCACATGGTCCTTGCCGGCGGCAGCGGGGTCCGCATGAAGGTCGCTGAAGATTTTGACGCTCAAATAGGGGACAATGTTCCCTTGGGCATAGTCAAAGCGGTGTGGCTGGATGAATGATTGTTCTATAAAGGTCTGCCTCCTGGGCTGGTGGGGGGCCTTTCCCCAGGCAGGGGAAGCCTGCTGTTCCGTGCTGGCGGAAACCGCCGAGGGCAGGCTGCTCCTGGACTGCGGCTGCGGCTCCCTTTCGCGGTTTTTTAAATACGCCGGGGCCGAGGATTTGGAAGGGGTTCTCCTGTCCCATTTCCATTTTGATCATTTCTCCGATTTAGAATGCCTCCTCTACGCGGTCGGCAACAAGCTCAGGATGGGGCTCCGCAGGGAAAAGCTCCGGGTCTACGCCCCGGCAAGCCCTGAGCCCCTGCGGGCCGTCATCGAGTATCCCGCCTTCTCGATGACCGAAACCCTGCGGGAGGGCATGGAGTTTACTATGGCGGGGATGAACATCACGGTGATGAAAGTTGACCATCCTGTGGAATGTTACGCCTTTAGGCTCGAAAGGCAGGGGAAGGTCCTGGTGTATTTTACCGACACCGCCTATCTCCCCGGGTCGGCGGATTTTATCCGGGCCGCGGATCTCCTCATCTGCGAGGCGACTATGTCCAGCGGAAGCAGACATTCCACCGGCTTAGGGCACATGAGCGACCGGGAGGCGGGCGTCACCGCCCGGGAAGGAGGGGCAAAACGCCTCTGCCTCTTCCACCTTCCCAGCGACGGGGACCCCGCTTATATGCGCCGCCAGGCGGCCCTGGAATTCGGCGGCGAGGTGCAGACCCCGGATCGCCGGCAGGTGTTTT
>JAISRW010000107.1 GCA_031273405.1 Treponema sp. | reverse complement strand
GCTGATGAAGAAGCTCCACATCCTCCGGCATCTGCGCTGGAAGTGGATCAGGGCCAGTTCCCGGGACAATGCCCGCACCCCCATGCAGTGGAGCGGCGAAAAAAACGCGGGCTTTACCGGGGGCATCCCCTGGCTGGGGATCAACGGCAATTACAGGCACATCAACTACGAATCCCAGAAAAAAGATCCCGCCTCGATCCTGAATTTTTACAAAAACCTCGTCCGTTTAAGGCTCCAAAGCCCCTGCCTCATGGAGGGGGAGTTCAGACCCCTCTACGCGGACAGCCGTATTATGATATACTCCAGGGAGCTGGGGAACGAGGTCTATACGGCGGCGCTGAATTTTTCAGGCCGGGAAATCCGCCTGGGCCCCGTTCCCGCCGCCCTCATTGCGGCCGCCGGCCCCGTGGCGGTTTCCAACACCGGCCGGACTGAAGCGGATAAAAAGCTGCTGCCCTGGGAGGGTTTGCTGTTCAAAAAAAATACATCCGAAGGAGAAATTTGATGAGAAAGATTTTTTGCGTAATCGCGGCGGTTTTTGTCCTGCTGCCCCTTGCGGCCCAGGACTTTAACCCGGCGGCGGGCCCTCTGGAAGGGGTCTGGAAAAGCGAGGATGAAGATGAGGCAGAAGTAATCATCTTTGTCGGCAATTTGATTTTGGTAAAAGACGACTGGGATGATTCCTACGAGGTTTTGCCGGGGATGATCTACAAAAACGGCGAAGCCCTCGGCCCGGTGGTGGAAACGGATTTTGGCGGGTATGAGGATTATGAAACCCTGTTCAGCTATAAGCTGTCGGGAAACACCCTTAAAATTATAGCGGAAGATGATGATGAAGAAAGCTATGTAAAAGCCCCGGACGATATTTTGCGGAACAAGAGCCGCCTGGAAGGAATTTGGGCGTTTTCGTATCAGAACCCCTATAATTCGGAGGAGGCCGGGGAGCTTCTCTGGATTTTTACCGGCGGATTGATAATAGCCGCGATGAAAACCGACTCATCCTTTCAATACGCGGAGGCGATTGAGTTTACCAGCACCGATGCCACCATTACCGCCATGGACGATACTATTTCCTATACCCTCTCGGGAAACGAATTGACCTTAACCGATGGTGACGAAACCCTGGTGTTCACCAGGAGAAGATAACCACTGACCTCACGGACGACACGGACAAGAGTAACGGCAATGAAACGACGGGTATTTTTTCTTATCGCCTTTCTTACGGCGCTCATAACGGCTTTAATATCCTGTTCCAGCCCCGTGGGTTTTCAGGAAAATAGTAAGCGGAAGTATATTCCCTGGTATGAAGCCGAAGGAAATAATTATTCCCAGGAAGCATGGCAGGAATGTCTTTACGCCATGGAACAGCTTTCCCTGCTTAAAATTAACCACTTTGAACGTTTTAAATCCCTTGAGGACGCCAAATATATATATGAACAAAGACAAAAGCTGGACAGCAAAACTATTGATAAAGACAAAGCGCTGACCGTTGCAATGTACCCCTGTATCGACAAAAATAACGCGTTTTCCGCCCAATGGAATACCCTGCCGGACATAATTGCCCGTCCGGCCCAGCAGTTGTTGTATTTTGAAATCACAGGAGATGCGGATCTTAAATCCGCTCTCAATTTATTAAAAACCAATCTGCCTGACGGGCAAGAATTGACCTTGATACTTACAGGACATGGCAATAAGGATTTGCTGCAATGGGACAGCGGGACGGTTGATTATTATTTAGATCCCACCGACTACACGGATCAGAAATTTACAGGATTACTGCACGGCCTCGACATCACGCTGGTTATTTTCGATAGCTGCAAGGCGGGATACGGCGGCAATGCCGAAGAAAATCAAGCCAACCGATTTGCCGGGCATATCCGTCCGGGCGGAAAAGTAATTGCCCCCGTAATTGATATCTACAGGGTAAATTATTTGTTTAATGCGGATGATGGCATCCAGGGCGTTACCTATAATACGGGAGATCCGGCCATACTCTATCAGGTGGAAGGCAGGTTCCCTCCATGAACAAAGAAACAGCTACATCCTGAACTCGCTGCCCAGGTAGATCTTCCTCACCATCTCGTCGGCCAGGATGGTATCTTTGTCGCCCCTGGCGACGATGAGCCCCTCGTTGATGATAAAGGCCTCGGTGGTTATCTCCAGGGTGTCCCGGACGTTGTGGTCGGTGATGAGTATGCCTATGCCTTTTACCGCCAGGCGGCGGATGATCTGCTTGATCTCGTAGACCGCTATGGGGTCTATCCCGGCGAAAGGCTCGTCCAGGAGGAGGAATTTGGGTTCCGTGGCCAGGGCCCTGGAAATCTCGGTGCGCCGCCTTTCGCCGCCGGAAAGGGTAAAACCGTACTGTTTGCGGATTCGCGCTATGCCGAATTCTTCCAGCAGCTCTTCGAGCCTCTCCTTTTTTTTGGGCTTGTCCAGATCCCGGCGGCTTTCCAGAATGGCCCAGATGTTCTCTTCCACCGTAAGCTTGCGGAATATGGAAGCCTCCTGGGGGAGATAGGCGATGCCCAGTCTGGCCCGGCGGAACATCGGCTTGACGGTAATATCGATCCCATCCATGGCGACGGTTCCCCTGGTAGGGCGGTAGAAACCCACAATCATATAGAAGATAGTGGTTTTACCCGCCCCGTTCGGGCCAAGCAGGCCGGCCACTTCTCCGTTGTGCATGGAAAAGTTTACCCCCCTGACCACTTCTTTGAGGCCGAACCTTTTATAAAGCCCCTCCACCGTCAGGGTATGCGTTTCGTCCATAAGGCTTTAGTTTTTGATGGAGCCGGAAACATCGCCTTCCATGGTGACGTCGTCTGTTTCCAGATCCACTTTGATCCGCTCCGCCCGGAATTCATCGTCTTTTTTATAAACCACCGGGAAACCCGAGAGGTTCAGGATTTTTTCGGTTCTGCGGTAAACCGCGTATTCGGAACGGCAGACCATGGTGTCTTTAAAAAGCCTCACGGATATCTGGAAAACCGTCACCTCCGACTGATCGTCGTATTCGATGAAGCGGCCTTTGACGGTGATTTCGTTTTTCCGGTCTTCCAGGGTCGAATTGCCCTCAAGCCGGGCAATCTTGAGCTTCCGGTCGTAGCGGAGGCGGTCGGTTTCAAAGAAAATATCCTTCTCTTCCTCCTGCCCCCAGACGCGGCCCATGCAGTCGACGAATTGGTTGTTGTCCCCCTGAATCTCTATGCGATCCGCCTTGAGCAGAAGGTTGTCGGAACGAACCTCGGCGTTTCCCGTGAGGACGGTGATTTCCCGGCCCGCGGCCTTGCCCCCGGACATTCTGTCGGCCTTAAAGGTAAACGTATCCCCCCAAACCGTTCCCGCGGCAGCCAAAAAACAAACTAAAAAAACCCCGGTTCCATAATGCTTCACTCCGCCCCCTCCTCTCCCACCTCTTCACGCTCCTCGCTTTCCTCCCCCGCCTCTTCACGCTCCACTCCCTCCTCTTCCTCTTCGTCTTCGTCGCCGGTATCGGTATACGAGCCGCCGGCGCCGCCGGTAAATTCCCAGGTTCGGGAGCGGATGTCGGCGGAAAACCCGATCCCCGTAAACCTGGTGCCGTCGGAACGGGAGATTTCCACCGGCGCTTCGGGCTCCGCGGAAAGGAACTTTTCTTTATCCCGCCATTCAAGCCCGGCGGTTTCTATGGTAATATCCTCGGAATCCACCGCGATCCGCACGCCGCCGTTCAAGCGTATATTGCCCGAGTCCAACTCGACCGCGGCGTCCCGGGCGCTGCCGGAAGCGTTAATTTCGTCCCCGTGGTTCTCAAACTGATCGAACGAAAAGTTCCTGAGGTTCATGGTCTGCCTGTCCTCGTAGCGCTCCGCCGATTCGGCCTTGAAGCGCACCACCGGGTCCCCCCCCCTGATACGGACATATTCCACGTCCCGCATCACAATGTCGGGCTGGCTTGTATCCTCATCGGGGGAGATATCATAATTGAAGGAACATGAAAGCGCCGACAGGAGGGAACACAAAGCGAAAGATAGAAAAAAACGTCTGCGGCTTCTATTCAAGCTCATATTCCTCAAGTTCATTTTCCTCAAGTTCATGTTCCTGCTCCCGCCTTGCCTTGCCGTCTCTGGCGGCGGCTATAAAATCCCGGAACAGGGGGTTGGCCGCGGTGGGCCTGGATTTAAATTCGGGATGAAACTGTACCCCCAGGCCCCAGGGATGATCCGGCCATTCGACACATTCCACAAGACTCTTATCGGGAGTAAAGGCGCCTATCTTAAGCCCCGTCTCGGTCATTTCCTTGCGGTATTTGTTGGAGAACTCGTAACGGTGCCGGTGCCGTTCGGAGACGCCGGCTTCTTTGTAGGCCTCCAGGAACCTGCTTCCCGGTTCGCCCACCGAGACGCTTTTGCCCAGGCGCATGGTGCCGCCGTAATTTTTCACGTCGATTTGTTCCTCCAGAAGGCTCACCACAGGATGTTTGGTGTCCTGGTTGAACTCGGTGGAATCCGCGTCTTCCCAGCCGAGCACGTTTCTGCCCCAGTCGATGACCATGATCTGCATGCCCAGGCAGATGCCGAAATAGGGGATTTTGTTGTTCCTGGCCCAGGCGGCGGCCCGCACCATCCCCTTGATGCCCCGCTGGCCGAAGCCGCCGGGCACAAGAATGCCGTCTACCCCGCCGCCGGGGGCTTTGGCGCCTAAAATAGTATCCGCCGATTCCGCTTCCTCGAGCCTGGCGGAGTCGGTCTTTACCAGTTCAACCTCCACCCCGCATTCCAGGCCCGCGTGGAACAGGGCCTCGTAAACCGATTTATACGCGTCGTGGAGCTCCATGTACTTGCCCACGATGCCTATCCTCACCCTGCCTTTGCGGGAGCGGAAACGCTCCATCATGGAATGCCACTGGCGGAGATCCGAATGTCTGGCCTCTACGCCGAGCTTCTTCAGCACCACCTGATCCACCTTCTGCTCGAAAAAAACGAGGGGAATCTCGTAGATGGTGGTATCCACATCGTAGGAGGTAAAAACCGCGTCGTTCTCGATATTGGTAAAAAGGGCTATCTTCCGGCGGGTGGCCTCGTCGAGCATAACCGGGGCCCGGCAGATGAGCACGTCCGGCTGAATCCCCTGCTCCTGCATGGCCTTGACCGAGTGCTGGGTGGGCTTGGTCTTGAGTTCCCCCCCGGCTACCTCGGGGATGAGGGTAAGATGAACCGAAATCGCGTTACCCTTCCCGGATTCATGAATAAGCTGCCTGGCGGCCTCCAAAAAGGGGACGGACTCAATATCCCCCACGGTGCCCCCGATTTCCACGATGATGATGTCCGTATCCGCGTCTTCCCTGGCCGCCGCCTGTATCCTGGCCTTGATCTCGTCGGTGATATGGGGGATCACCTGGACGCAGCGCCCCAGGTAGCGGCCTTCCCGCTCCTTGCGGATAACCGAGTCGTATACCTGGCCGGTGGTGATGGAATTAGCCCTGGAAAGGGAGCCCTTGGTAAAGCGGGCATAATTCCCCAAATCCAGGTCGGTCTCGGCGCCGTCGTCGGTAACATAGACCTCCCCGTGCTGGTAGGGGCTCATGGTGCCCGCGTCCACGTTGATATAGGGATCGCATTTAACCATCCGCACATTGAGGCCCCGCCCTTCCAGCAAAGCCCCCAGGGAAGAGGCCGCAACGCCCTTCCCAAGGCTGGAACAAACCCCGCCGGAGACAAATATAAACTTGTTCATGTATATTGATTATACGGCGGAGGCCGGGGAAGGTAAAGTACCAGGGCAACAGCACTTACTTTTTCAACTTCCGGAATCCCCTCAAAACCGCAATAGTTACGAAGAAGAAAAATTCCTTCAATTTCGGTGATTTCCCAGACCTTGAAAGTAAGTGCTGTTGCCCTGAGCTTGCGCCTTCGCCCCCTTGAAAGGCTTTGCAAAGTCTGCTATATTACGGCAACTAACGGAGTATATGAGCGTTTTATCGTTTTTAACTTCTATTTTTTACTTTAGCGGGGTTTCCCGAAACAGCGGTTTCGGTGAACCTTCCGGTAGAAACCGGTTTATGTAAGGAGTACAAAGCAGTATGGCTAGCGACATCACACGAACAGATGTCCGAAAAATGCGGAACATCGGGATCAGCGCGCATATTGACTCGGGGAAAACGACCCTGTCTGAGCGCATCCTGTTTTATAGCAATAAAATCCATGCCATCCACGAAGTCCGGGGAAAGGACGGCGTCGGGGCGACCATGGATCACATGGACCTGGAGCGGGAGCGGGGGATTACGATTCAATCCGCGGCAACCCAGGTTACCTGGAAAGATTATACCATCAACCTCATCGACACGCCGGGACACGTGGATTTTACCATCGAGGTGGAACGGTCCCTCCGGGTGCTGGACGGGGCGATCCTGGTGCTCTGCGCCGTGGGGGGGGTCCAGTCCCAGTCTATTACGGTGGATCGCCAGCTCAAACGATACCACGTGCCCCGAATCGCCTTTATCAACAAATGCGACCGGACCGGAGCCAATCCCTTTAAAGTGAAGATTCAGCTCCGGGAAAAGCTGGGGCTTAACGCGGTGCTGATCCAGATTCCCATCGGCCTGGAAGACAAGCTTGAGGGGATTGTAGACCTCGTCACCTTGAAGGCGGTCTACTTTGACGGGGATCAGGGGACGGAAATCCGCTATGCCGAGATTCCCGCCCACCTTAAAGCCGACACCGCGAAATACCGGGACGAGCTTATCGACGCGGTATCCCTCTTTTCCGACGACCTGGCGGAAAAATACCTGGCAGGCGAAGAGATCCCCGAGGACATGATCCGGGAGGCTATCCGCAAGGGTACCCTGGCGGAGCAGTTTGTGCCGGTAATGATGGGGTCGGCCTACAAGAACAAGGGCATCCAGCTCCTTTTGGACGCGGTCAACTACTATCTCCCCAATCCTACGGAGGTAAAGAACTACGCCCTGGACCTGGACCACAACGAGGAACAGAAAGAGCTTTTGGCCGACGAAAAGAGCCCCACCGTGGCCCTGGGCTTTAAGCTCGAAGACGGGCAGTACGGCCAGCTTACCTACGTCAGGATCTACCAGGGCTCCCTCAAGAAGGGCGACGAGCTTATCAACACCCGCGCCCGGAAGCGGTTCAAGGTGGGCCGCCTGGTACGCATGCACTCCAACGACATGGAAGACATCACCGAGGGGACTCCCGGCGATATTGTAGCCCTTTTCGGGATCGACTGCGCTTCGGGGGATACCTTCTGCGGCGGGGGCCTCAACTACGCCATGAGCTCCATGTACGTCCCCCAGCCGGTCATCTCCCTGGCGGTTAACCCCAAAGACAAGAAATCGGCGGATCAGCTGGCCAAAGCCCTGAACCGCTTTACCAAGGAAGATCCCACCTTCCGCACCTATGTGGACCCCGAATCCAACCAGACCATCATCCAGGGCATGGGCGAACTCCACCTGGAAGTCTACATCGAGAGAATGAGGCGGGAATACAAGTGCGAGGTTGATACCGGCATGCCCCAGGTAGCCTACCGGGAAGCCATCACCATGAGGTCGGAATTCAACTATACCCACAAGAAGCAGACCGGCGGTTCGGGCCAGTACGGCCGGGTTGCCGGCTATATGGAGCCCTACGGCGAAGGGGACTACGAGTTTGTGGACAATATCAAAGGCGGCGCCATCCCCACGGAATTTGTGCCCTCCTGCGACAAGGGCTTCCGGGAGGCCGTCAAGAAGGGGAGCCTCATCGGCTTCCCCATCGTCAACATACGCTGCGTCATCAACGACGGCCAGAGCCACCCGGTAGACTCCTCGGACATAGCCTTCCAGCTTGCCGCCATAGGCGCGTTCAGGGAGGCTTATTCCAAAGCCAGGCCCTGCATACTGGAACCTATCATGAAGGTCGTCGTGGAAGGGCCCACCGAGTTCCAGGGAAATATTTTCGCTTCCGTTAATCAAAGGCGTGGTATAATATCGGCGTCTACGGAAGACGGGATTTTTTCCAGGGTAGAAGCCGAAGTTCCCTTAAGCGAAATGTTCGGCTATTCGACGGTGCTGCGCTCCCTTACCCAGGGCAAGGCGGAGTTCACCATGGAGTTTGAAAAATACGGAAAAGTTCCCCAGAGCATTTCCGAAGCCCTCATCAAGGAATATGAGGAAAAGCGCCGCAGAGACGCCAGATAAATTCCACGGCAGGAGGATCAAATTGGTTAAAGAAGAATTAGTACAGCGCAGCCCGGTACGGGTTTTTATGAATTCCATCCACGGGGGCCTTAAGGCCGGGGAACTCGGCCTGATTGCCTCCCCCAGCGGGATAGGCAAAACCTCGGTGCTGGTTCAGATTGCCCTGGACAAGCTGCTGCATGATAAAAAAGTGATCCATGTTTCCTTTACCCAGCATACCGATTATGTTCTTGCCTGGTATGAGGATATTTTTGACGAATTCATCAAAAAGAAAAAACTGGAGAACGAAGACGAGGTCAAGAACGAGATCGTCAAAAACCGGGTACTGATGAAATTTAACCAGGAAGGCGTTACGGCGGATCAGATACTCCGCAGCCTCAGGGCGATGATCAAAGACGGCGGCTTTGGGGCCGAATTCATCATCGTGGACGGCTATGATTTTTCTGCCGGCGACGCCGAAAGGATCGCCAAGGTTAAGGACTTTGCCGGCGAGATGGGCGCGGCGATCTGGTACAGTTGTACCGTCAAGGGAGAGGCGCCCGCTTACGACAAGCGGAACATCCCCCTGGTGGTAAAAGACTACGCCGGCCTTTTTGACGTGATCGTGGTTTTAGACCCCAAGCAGGATCACATCGATCTTACGGTGTCCAGGGACCGGGATG